>JABFSR010000140.1 GCA_013140495.1 Verrucomicrobiota bacterium | reverse complement strand
AAATAAAATTCCTCCTGCCGGATGTGTTTGTGCAATGTGCCGGCGGTCTTCGGCGGATACCGCCAGAGCCGGGCGCTGAGATTTTCGCTGCCGGTGCGCTCCAGAAAATCCGCGTTCGGGATGCGCATCAGGTTGGAGGGCCGCCAGGAGAGGTCTTCCGGCTTGATGAGATGGTAACTGGCTTTCATGGAATTGTTGGCGAACGCTTCGCCGTTGCGACATCCGCTCCCAAATCAAGTCGCACCTCAAACATCCGAAGTAATTGCAACTACCTGCGGCAACCACGCCGAAGTATTGCTCAGTTGAACAAGTGTTGATGCAATCGGCAGGCTCTGAACATAACTGTGTGGCTCAACCGGTTCTTCCGCCTCGTCCCATATTTCTGCGGCAAACGCGACTCGTTGCGCTGGCGAAGGAAAGTGGCCGGCTGCATACGCGGCGATCTTTGAATAGCTAAATTCCAAAGTCCATGCGTCGCCTACCACGACTTGTTTCTCCCTCGCCTTTTCAAAATTCCAAGTCCGTTTGAACAAGGGATACCCGCCAACTCTGCTTCCGTCCCTCAACGAATACAGCGCTTTGGCATCAGGTCCTGGACGCACCTTGATTTCAACGTCTCGGCATGACCATTGGATTTCTGCGGCAGAATTGACCGGGGTATCCCATGCGACAGCAATCTGCAGGTGAGGCGAATTGGCTTCGGTGACCCAAGCTGCAGGAATTGGAAGTTGCACTCGAATGACATTGCCCTCGTGCTTGAGAACGCCCTGCCAAATAAACCTAGCTCGTGATTGCGGCGGTGTCTTAAACCTCGCCGCACCCGCGCGCCCATAACCAAGAGTTCGCTCCACCAGGGGTTTGAGGGTGCTATCGCGATCAACGACTCTGCTTCCAACATCGTCAGCCGTGAGCGCTAGAATTGCTTTCGCCGCGCAGGCGAATGGACGCGAATCTCCCGGGCACTTTGAGCGCAACGACTCCAAAACGAACGCAGCCTCTCGCGCCAGTAATGGCGCGGCCAATGACGTTCCAAAACCCTCCCTCGCCTGTCCTTGAGCTGAAAATCCCCACACGCCACCACCCGGAAGCGGATCAGGATTTCTGTCCGTGTTTCCAGCGGGCGCACAAAAGTCCGGCTTGCGGCTGCCTGCGAAACCAGGCCCAACCCGACAAATTGGACTGGGAGCTTCCAGCACTGAAGCTAGACCTCCAGCGCTGAGTCGAGGAATCATTCCACCACAAGTTAACGCATTAAATGCGCGGGGGTAGCTTTGTAATTGCCAATCGGGATTATCGAAGTGTAACGGGTAGTCAGGATTGGGAATGACTCCCCTTTCGGCATTCCCAGCAGCGACCACGAGCAACGCATCTTGGTCAAATGCGAAGTTGTCGATTTCCTCAATGTGTTTCAATGTCGCCGCTCTTTGGGTTTGCGGAACGCCATCGAGCCTCTTGTCAAAACTCAAGTTAAACACTCGCACATCGGGCGCTTGTGCAATTGCATTGGCTAGCGCGCTAGAAACACTTTCGGAGAGAATTTTGCCGGCTTGCCCTGTTCCAACGCGCACTTCGAGAAATCTACAGGAAGCTGATGGCGGCACTGCGGAGTTGCTCAAATCCACGTCGCCATACACAACTCGTGAAGCCACCATCGAACCATGGTTGTCATTTTCCGTGTTGGCGCAATTAGCTCCGAGAACAATAGCGCGGCGAAAAGCCCTGAGCCAATCGTGTTCCGGTGGAACTGCAGTATCCACGACGCCAACGCAAGGCAGAGAGTTTGTTTGCGCGGGAGCTGCAGGCCTTGCTGAACTTGGTTGCGATGAAATGTCCGGAGGCAAAGCACTTGCCAGCGCGATAAGTGGAGGGTGGATTGCCTGAACGGACACAAACTCGTTCGCTAGTTTCCTGACCAACTGCGCATTGACTTTCGCGCGGAGAAAATAGCGCCCCATATAGCTCCGTCCCTTTCCGAGCAAGGCGACGCCAGTATGGGCGTGAAAGAATTCGTCGAGTGAGCGGATTACCATATCGGCTTCAAGCTCGGTAATCAGAGGCTGCAGTTTGATATATCCTTCGGCTGGCTTTTGCCCGATTTCATCGAGCCACTCTTGATCGAACTTCAGATTTCCTGAAATCCAATCGAAAGATTCAAAGGCAACAAACCTAGCCTGTTCACGCGCGCCAAGCTGGGCCAGTTGTGCGGTCTTGGTCACCAGCTGTGCCATGACCTCCGGCCTTGCATGGACAATCGCACCATTGGGATGCACCTCGATCAAATCCAAACCGATTCGCTCGAAGAACTTTGATTGCTCTCCGCCGAAGCTGACGACTTCCAACTTGGCCGTCTCAATACCTTTCTTGGATTTCGTTACCTTCTCAAATTCACGAGAAGAACCTGCCAGCAAATAGTATTTTCGCTTGCTCAACGGGTCATGTGACCGTTCGGCACGACCGCGCACTCGTTCCAGCGAATCATGCAGTTGCTTTCCCCTAGCAGTCCAATCGACCCGATACTTAACTTGCGGTGCGAAGCCCGTTTTCTCAACAGTCGTGAGCTCATGGTTCTCGTTGAGGAAGTAATTCTTCGGCTTGGTGGCTGGAGAAGGCATAGTTGGTCACATCATCAAGACCCGTCGGCGAGCCTCTGAAATGACCAACTGTTCTGCTTCAGCGTAGGAGGCAGCTTTTCGACATTGCGCCAGTATTTCGGGAGTAGCACGAATCCCGAAATCCCGCGAACGGTGTCCGGCAAATCGAGCGAGGTCATTTCCAGTGGGTTTTGGAAAAGCGACGCGCAAGTCAAAGCGTCGCCAGAGCGCGTCGTCGAGAGCTTTGGGCAAGTTTGAGGTCGCAATGATAAATCCCTCCCCGTGCGCGTGCTCCAACTCCTGCATGAACGCGATGACGATGCGGTCAAGCTCACCAACCTCCATCGGGCTACCACGGCGTTTCGCCAGCGCGTCAACCTCATCAAACAATAACACGCAGGGAGTCTGCGCAGCGAAGCTGAACAACTCACGAAGCCGCAATGCAGTTTGACCGAGATACGCTCCAATCAATGAATCAAATCGGACCAGAAATCCTGGTAGTTTCATTTCCGTGGCGAGCGCTGCTGCCGCTGCGCTCTTTCCACAGCCAGACGGCCCGTGAAAAAGTAAGCGCCATCGGCGAGGAAGGCCGTGCTTAACGAGTTTGTCGCGGGATTTCCATTCCTTGATGATATCGCCAAAGCTTTTCCGAACAGCGTGCGAAAGTTCCAATTGGTCCAAACGCTTTGATGCCGGAAGCGGCATGAGCGTGCCGTTGACGCTCCATGCTGCGTTTAACATTGCTGGCTGGCCCGCAGTCGGCGGCTTGGCCATTCCGTTCAGTGCTCCGAGGAGGTCTCGTTCAGCGCGGTATTGGCCGCGTGCGCCCCGCTGTGCAGCAAGCTTCCGAGAAAGAGTCGCCGCTTGCGCAAGGTCGTGTGATCCGATAGCGCGAAACAACTCAATCAATTCTCTGGTCTTGGGCATGGCTCAAATTGTCACCGGCAATAAATTACACCCGACGTTCTTCGAGAGCAGCAAGAATGTCAGCTTCACGCCTTCGCGTAAACCTCCGCGCCCTTCTCGACGAACTCCTTCGACTTTTCTTCCATCCCCTTCTTCAGAGCCTCCTCCTCGGCGATGCCTTGTTCGGCGGCGTATTTGCGGACGTCTTCGGTGATCTTCATCGAACAGAAGTGCGGGCCGCACATGGAGCAGAAGTGCGCGGTCTTTGCGCCTTCTTGCGGGAGGGTTTCGTCGTGGAATTCGCGCGCGGTGACGGGGTCGAGGCTGAGGTTGAATTGATCTTCCCAGCGGAATTCAAAGCGCGCCTTGCTCAACGCGTTGTCGCGGTATTGCGCGCCCGGATGGCCTTTGGCGAGGTCGGCGGCGTGCGCGGCGATCTTGTAGGCGATGACGCCGTCTTTCACGTCCTTCTTATTCGGCAGGCCGAGGTGCTCCTTGGGCGTGACGTAGCAGAGCATCGCGCAGCCATACCAACCAATCATCGCCGCGCCGATGCCGCTGGTGATGTGGTCGTAGCCGGGCGCAATGTCGGTGGTGAGCGGGCCGAGCGTGTAGAACGGCGCTTCGCTGCACCATTCGAGTTGCTTGGCCATGTTTTCCTCAATCATGTGCATGGGCACATGGCCTGGGCCTTCGTTCATCACTTGCACGCCTTTGGCCCACGCGCGCGTGGTGAGTTCGCCCTGCACTTTGAGTTCGCCGAATTGCGCTTCGTCGTTGGCGTCGGCAATTGAACCGGGACGCAGACCGTCGCCGATGCTGAAGCTCACGTCGTAGGCGGCCATAATGTCGCAGATGTCGTCCCAGTGGGTGTAGAGGAAATTTTCCTGGTGATGCGAGAGACACCATTTGGCCATGATGCTGCCGCCGCGCGAGACAATGCCGGTCATGCGATTCGCCGTGAGCGGCACGAAGCGCAGCAACACGCCAGCGTGAATGGTGAAGTAATCCACGCCTTGCTCGGCCTGTTCGATGAGGGTGTCGCGGAAGAGTTCCCAGGTGAGGTCCTCGGCTTTGCCGTTCACTTTTTCGAGCGCCTGATAAATCGGAACTGTGCCGATGGGCACGGGCGAGTTGCGGAGAATCCATTCGCGCGTGGCGTGAATGTTCTTGCCGGTGGAGAGGTCCATGACGGTGTCCGCGCCCCATTTGGTGGCCCAGCGCATTTTCTCGACTTCCTCCTCGATGCTGGACGCGACGGCGCTGTTGCCGATGTTGGCGTTGATCTTCACGAGGAAGTTGCGCCCGATGATCATCGGCTCGGACTCGGGGTGATTGATGTTGTTCGGGATGATGGCGCGGCCGGCGGCGACTTCATCGCGCACGAACTCGGGGGTGATCTGCGCGGGAATGCGCTGGGGGAAGCGACCGAAGATGCTCGGCGTGTAAGGGCTCTTGCCGAGTTGCGATGAACCGGCGTGCTGTTTGTTGAGGTCATTGCGAACATTGTCCTTCGCCATGTCGGCCAGCTTCACGCGGCCCATGTTCTCGCGGATGGCAATGAACTCCATCTCCGGCGTAATAACGCCCTGCTTCGCATACCAAAGCTGCGTGACGGGATGACCTTTGCTAGCGCGCAGCGGGCGACGGCGCTGACCTACCAGCCCGGGAAATTCCACCAGCCGATTCTTCTCTGCCTTGCTGGCGAACTCGGCGTGTTTGCCGGAGAGGTAGCCGTTGTCCATCGGCTTCACCTCCCGCCCGTCATGTTCCTCCACGTCACCGCGTTTCACAATCCAATCACGCCGCAGCGCAGGCAAACCTTCCTCCGACTTGCCGGTGAAGTCTGGGTCGCCCCACAGCCCAGAGCAATCATACACACGCACCGGTTCATTCGCCTCGACCGCACCGGTGTATGACTTGGTGGGCGTGAGTTCGATTTCGCGCACGGGCACCCGCACGTCGACGTAAATTTGACCGGGCAGATAGACGCGTTTGGAGTTGGGCAGTTGTTCGCTGCTGTGCGGTTCGAAGGAATCTTTGGATGCGATCATAAATTTACTGATAGTCGTTGATTGAGAGTTGAGAGCAGCTCTCGGTTGATTCGGGAAATGCTTTTGAAGAAAGGCGGCCCCGTTGGCCCTCCGCAAGGAGCTTCCTACGCCAGCATTACCTGGATCAGGTTTTACGGGTCTTCGGCGTTCCGCGCCGAACTCTCAGCCTTCGTCGTCCCGCAAAGCGAAACGGCCGGTTGGCTCCCCATCTGTTGCGAGGCTAGGCCGATTGGATGGAAGGGTCAAGCGTGCTGGCTTGCAGATTTGGGAGGATCAAAACCATGTGTTGCGAGGCTGGTAGATCAGCGCTCGGTGCGGGATTTGGTTCTTGGATTGCGCAGGTAATAAAATCTGCCGTCCTCTGCACCACCAAGGAAATCAGGAACGCCATCTCCGTTGAAGTCCACCGTGGTTGGGCTGACATCGTGTCCTTCGATGTTTTCCTGAACCAGCAGGCCTTCATCCTTAAAGAAGAACTGTCCAGACCGCGCATCGGATTGGCGAATGAAATTTGCGTTGGCCGAGTTGACCAGGAAATCAAGGCGTCCATCCCCATCCCAATCCACAGTGCAGAGTTTGCGTCGGCCACTCTTACCGGCGATTCCGTTGTTCAGCCGGATGAGTCCAGCCGACTTTTCCACAATCGTGTGTCGGCTGTCCATTACCGAGAAGTTCTCGCCGCTAAAAAGTCGTTTCGGATGCTGTAACACAAGCTGGCTGCCATCTCTCTTGCGTTCAAACAATGCCAGAAAACCCTCTTGATCGAGCATGACTAAATCAACGAGTCCGTCTTTGTTCCAATCCACAGCCATCGGAGTGGTTCGCCATTGTGTGAGAAGTTCTTTTCCAAAAGGTTTTAGCCAACCGTAATTTAGCCGTGGTGGCAATCCCTGCCACTCAACCTCGATGGGTTTGGCTGCCGACAACTTTGGTTTTGTGCGTGAGCCGATGTTGCGAAACCATTGCACCCTGCCCCAGATGGAATTTACCACGAGGTCAGGCAGCCCGTCGTTATCCCAGTCTGCAACACTTAGCGTCGTGTAGCCCCACTTGGCTTCGCACGGCCCTTGGATGCTTCCGTTCGGCCCAGCCATGATGCGAATGACTTTTCCGTCTGCCTTCAGAAATTGAGGGGCGTTCCATCGCGGACTTTCTACTCGCGGTCCGCTTAGATTCTCGAAGAATACGATGTAGCCCGCCGTGTTGCCGCTGATGATGTCAATGTCCCCATCGCCATCCCAATCAAACCCCACAGGCGTGGCCAAAGCGCCACACTTCAAATCCTCTGCTTCCTGCTGAAAGTATTTTGGCTCGAGAAATTGTGGCGTGTGGTCGTCGCGCAGTTTTCCAATGTTTTCAATGAACGCGACGCGGCCATCCTCATCGCCGACGATCAAATCCATGTCACCATCCTTGTCCCAGTCGATTGCTGTGGGCGTGATCATCTGAAGATCCATTGCCAAAGGCTTGCCATCTGGCGTGACAAGCCGTCGCCCTGCGGAATACTTCGGGGCTTTGCGCGTGCCGATGTTCTCGAAATAGGTGAACCCATCCAGAAACTCGCCGCAAAACAGGTCCAAGTCTCCATCGCCGTCGAAGTCGGCAAAGTTTGGTGAGGGCCAGCCGAATACTTCCGCAGGCTTGTCGCCCGCCATAATTTTTATGGGCGTCTCGTAGGTTGGGGTTGCGGTCGAACCATTGTTACGGATGAAATAGACGAAGCCTCGGAGTGGGCCGTTCGTCCATGTGCCGCTTGGATCGTAAGCATTGTCCCAGCCATAGTCGGTCCAGTCATCAGCGCCTACGATCAAGTCCAGCGCTCCATCCCCATCGTAATCAACAAACCGCCACATGTTACCGCGAACTTTACGCGGATGAATATTCGCAGGCAGCGGTAGTTTGCTGGGAGACAAGAGACCGGTCTTTAGAAAATCAGTATATTCGTTTCCGGGCGTGAGCACGCGTGGCTTGCCATCCACATAGCTGACCTCGACGTTCTGCAAACCAACGCTGATCCTGCGCCCTGGTTTGAAAACCGGGAGTTTATTTCTTGCCGTATCGCCCGTGGCATTCTCAAAAAAGTAAACTCCGTTGTAAGGCTTATCCGGACAGCTCACGACAAGATCAAGGTCGCCATCGCCATCGAAATCCATGGGCAAAGGCCATGCCCACAAGCCCACGCCGAGATCCACAGCCAGGCCGGGATTGTTATACTTCAATCGCTCAAGCGAAGCGGCACTCATGCTTCCAGCGATGAGCAACGTGAAAAACACGGCGGCAAGAGCCACCAATTGACTCAGCTTTGTAATAACCCTGCACATGTTCAAAGGCGTCGAGCCCATCAGTCATCAGGTTTGCATTGACGGCTTACTATGGTCAAACTTTGTTCGATCCAGAAATCCTGCATAATCGGTCAGGTCATGAGAAAAGTTTGCAAGAATGCCGATTGCTGCATTTTTATGAATTGCCTTTGAAGGGCTGAAAATAAGTGGAGCGGGTGAAGGGAATCGAACCCTCGTCTCAGCCTTGGGAAGGCCACATTCTACCATTGAACCACACCCGCCTACGTTGCGCCCTGGCGCTCTCGCTCGTCAGTGAACTTTCTAGCAGAGCTTACACGGTGGCGCAACTGTTTGCTTCAGCGTTTATGTCCGCATGCTTCCGGCTGATGCGCAGACGCTGGAGTCAATGTTATTCAATCATTTGGAGGCTTGATCGGGCGAAGAAGCTTATTGGTAGAAACAGGAGCGCGCCCGCACGCAGGACTTTTTCCTTCCGCGCAGCGTGCGACGCGACTATTTTCCCGCCATGCCGTCATTTGATATTGTTTCGCAGGTCAACTCGATGGAGATCGAGAACGCCGTCAATCAGGCCAAAAAGGAACTCGCCAACCGCTTCGACTTCAAGGGCAGCAAGGCCGAGATCACTCTCGACAAGAATGAGATCAAACTTACCGCCGAGGATCAGTTCAAAATTCGTACGCTGGAGGAGATGGTCCTTGGCCGGCTCGCCAAGCGCGGTGTCAGTCTCAAGAGCGTGGACAAAGGCGAGCCTGACATTTCACCGCTGGGTCACGCGCGACAAAGCATCAAGATCAAGCAGGGCATCGAATCCACGGCAGCCAAGGAGATCACCGGCTTCATCCGCGACGGCAAATTCAAGGTGACGACGCAGATCCAAGGCGATGAAGTCCGCGTGAACAGCAAGAGCCGGGACGAATTGCAAACGGTCATTGCTGCCGTACGAGCAAAGGAATTTGCCGTGCCTGTGCAGTTTGTAAATTTCCGGGATTGACCGGGAGATTTTCCTTCCGCCTTCGCTGCTTGCTTCAACGCGACCAGCTGTGGCTAAATGCCGCTGATGAAAATTCTCGGCGTCATCCCCGCGCGTTACGCTTCCAGCCGGTTTCCCGGCAAACCGCTGCACCCCATCGCTGGCAAGCCCCTCATCCAGCATGTCGTGGAGCAATGTCGCAAAGCGAAGTCGCTCAACGAGGTCATCGTTGCGACGGATGACGAACGAATTGCCGACGTGGCAAAAATGTTTTGCCAGGTTGAAATGACGCGCGAAGATCACCCCAGCGGATCGGATCGGATCGCCGAGGTTGCCGCGCGTTGTGAATGCGACGCCATTGTGAACATCCAGGGCGACGAACCGCTGATTGATCCTGCGGTGGTTGATCTGGTGGCGAAGGCGCTGGCCGACTCGGAGATGTCCACTGCAGCCACAGCGATCAAACAGCTTTCAGAATACGACAACCCGAATGTGGTGAAAGTCGTTGTCAACGCCGCCGGTCGGGCCCTATATTTTTCCCGGCGCACGATTCCGTTTTTGCGCGAGGCCGCCAGCCGTCCGGTGAGCGAACAGTTGGCGGCGTTTCCTTTTTTGAAGCACCTCGGCATTTACGGCTACCGACGGGAAACATTGTTGCGGCTTGTTGCATTCCCTCAATCGCCGCTCGAAATGGCGGAGAAACTTGAGCAGTTGCGCGCGCTGGAAAACGGCATCCAGATTGCCGTTGTGAAAGTGGATTACGACAGCGTGGGTGTGGATGTGCTGGAGGATGTGGAACGGGTGGAAAAGATTTTGAACCACAGATAAACACCGATGCACACGGATGAAGCCAACCGAGTCGCAAATCAAAGAACGGTTGCCAATCTGGAAAGCACTTTCGGAGTTTTTCCTGGATACCGAGTTGCAACAGGAAAATTTGGAGCGGATTGCCAGAATCTTGGCGGCGTCAGATCACTCGGAAGACGAGCTTGAGAATATTTTGATTTGTGAGGTTTGTCGCGGGTGCAGAATCAATGCGCTGTTGCCAGCGGGAGAGTGGGTCTCTTTTGACGAAGACTGGTTGGTTGAAAGAATTGGGCCGTATTACGGCAGGCAAGTTTGGTTCAAGCGGCTATTCATTTGGCGACATCGTTGGATATATGACGATAAATGGAAGAAAGTCAGGCCGCGAATCGCAGAGATTCGCGCTCAAAAAATTCATCTGTGTTAATCCGTGTCGATCCGTGGTCAAAAAATAGTTTGAAATGAAATTCATCTTTGTTACAGGCGGTGTGGTCAGTTCGCTCGGCAAGGGCCTCACGGCTGCCGCGCTTGGCACGTTGCTCGAAAATCGCGGCCTTAAGGTCGCGCTGCAAAAGTTTGACCCGTATCTCAATGTTGATCCGGGCACGATGTCGCCATACCAGCATGGCGAAGTGTACGTGCTCGACGACGGCGCAGAAACCGATCTCGATCTCGGCCACTACGAGCGGTTCACAAGCACGAAACTTTCGCGACTCAACAACCTCACCAGCGGCCAGGTTTATCAGACGGTGTTGAACAACGAACGCGAAGGCGTGTATCTCGGCAAGACCGTGCAAGTGATTCCGCACGTCACTGACGAAATCAAACGCCGCATCTGGGTCGTGGCGGACCAGACCAAGGCCGACGTGCTTATCACGGAAATCGGCGGTACCACGGGCGACATCGAGGGTTTGCCGTTCCTAGAAGCGATCCGCGAATTCGCTCTCGAAGCCGGCATCGGCAATACGTGTTTCATCCACGTCACCTACGTGCCTTTCATCAAGGCGGCGGGCGAACTCAAGACCAAGCCCACGCAGCAATCCGTCGCCAAGCTTCGCGAGATCGGCATCACACCACACCTCATCGCCGCCCGTTGCGAGAAACCGCTCGACAAGGAATTGCGCCACAAGATTTCCATGTTTTGCAGTGTTCCACTTGAAGCCGTGATCGAGGTGAAGGACGTGGATCATTCCATTTATGAACTGCCCCTGATGCTGCAACGCGAGCGGGCCGACGATCTTGTATGCCGCGTCCTGCACCTCGACGCGCCGCCTGCGAAGATGACCCACTGGCAGGAGATCATCCGCAAACTCATCGCTCCGCAACACCGCGTCCGCGTGGGGGTCGTCGGCAAATACATGGGACTGCAGGACGCCTACAAATCCGTCTATGAAGCCATCATGCACGGTGGCATCGGGAACGATTGCGGTGTGGAGATCGTGCAGGTGGACTCGGAAGAGATTGAAAAGAAGGACGGCGAACGCATTCTCGAAGGACTTGGAGGCATCTGTGTGCCGGGCGGTTTTGGTGAACGCGGAATTGAAGGCAAGATCAAGGCGGCGAAATTCGCGCGTGAAAACAAGGTTCCCTACCTCGGCCTGTGCCTGGGCATGCAGATCGCCACGATTGAATTTGCCCGCAACGTGCTCAAGCTCGACAAGGCGCATTCGACCGAATTCGACGAGGCCACGCCTCACCCGGTCATCGCGCTGCTCGACGCACAGAAAAAGGTCACGAAGAAAGGCGGCACCATGCGACTTGGCGCGCAACCCTGCCAGCTTGTCGTCGGTTCGCAGGCGGGAAAACTTTACGGCTCATTTGTCATCAACGAACGTCATCGCCACCGGTTCGAGTTCAACAACAGCTATCGCGAGAAGTTCGAGAAAGCTGGATTCACCTTCAGCGGCACATCGCCTGACAACAAGCTGGTCGAAGTCATCGAACTGAAGGATCACCCGTTCTTCATCGCGAGCCAGTTTCATCCGGAGTTCCTCAGCAAGCCGCACCAGCCACATCCGCTCTTCAAAGGCTTCATCGCCGCCGCACACCAGCACATTCATCACAAGCCGATTTGAAATGTTATGCCTGTATCTCCACAAACCGAGATGGAGAAAAAACGAGCCGACTGGTGGGCTGAACATTACAAGCCTGGCATGTCACGCGATGACGCATTCAGACTTATTGAAGAACTGATAAACCTCTATCCACAGACGAAGGCAGAACGGGAGCAGAAGGCAAAAGACTGGGAAGGTGTGTCGGAGTTTGTTCTCTAACTGAAAAGCTGCCGATGAAAAAAACAGGCAAACAAATCTTGGTTCGCCTCGGGCTTATTGCATTGTGCCTGATCGCTACTCCCATCATTTTGTTTCTCATCTGGCGCATACGACTGGCAAACGAAGTGAATAGTCGTTTGGCAACTATTCGTGCGGCAGGTTTGCCCACAAGTGGTGCTGAAGTGAATAGTCACCACCCTCCTGTTGTGGATACTGAAAACTCTGCACTGGTGATGACTCAAGCCTTCGCATTAATGATTGAGTTTACTGGCCAACGCTCCAACGAAATCGCTCAGTTTGAAATGCCTTCGCGGTTGCAGCCGTTGACAGATAAACAAGTGGCGTTACTAGCTGATTACGTTCTTATGAATTCCAATGCGCTTGTGAAAGCGGAATCGGCGCTAACACTGACGGAGAGTCATTATCCCGTAAATTTTTCAGCGGCGTTGTACGCACTCTTCCCTCATTTACAAAAACTGAGGAACTTGGCCCAAATAGAGGAGTTCCGATCTGCGCTCGCCATCCACAATGGACAGTTCACCGAGGCCACTGAGGCCTTGGTCAACATGCCAAAGATGGCAGCGACGCTTGATGAAGAGTCAACCGTTATAGCTCAGTTAGTGCGCGCACGAATACTGGAGATGACTTTTCGTTTATTCGAGCGGCGTGCCAACACCTCCAATTTCGATGCGAATGAACTGACCGCTTTCGCTGCCGCTCTTCCTGTCTCGGAGCGAACAAATGCCTTGGCTAAGTCCTTGGTTTGGGACCGTGCGCTACTTATGCCGTATTTTAGAGGGAGTTGGTCGCAAATCAGTCCGATCTTGAATCCCTCAGCTGCTCCAGTGGATGCGGCAGACCTGACCCTAGAATCTGGTCATCAATCCATGTTCATCAGGGCGTCCGGGTTTTATGAGCGGGATTTGCTTCTCTACATGCATGCGATGGAAACGAACATTGCTCGCGCCGTCCTGCCGCCTCCTCAGTGCCTCACCGCGAAGCAATCGAATGATCGCGCCGCAGAAGTTGCGAGGCAAAGGTTATGCATCCTCTCAGCTGTGTTTCTTCCGAGCTATTCCAAAATAATTGATCGTTCAGTAGAGAACACGGCGCGCATGCGCCTCGCAAACGCGGCGATTGCCATCGAACGCTTTCACATGGCGAACGGAAGATTCCCTCGAAGCCTTGCAGAAATCATTCCAAACTACGCACAGATAACTCCAACCGACCCTTTCAATGGTGAACCACTGCGATACAAGTCACTCGATAATGGGTATCAGATTTACAGCGTGGGGAAGGATGGCGGTGACGACGGTGGTCGTGAGAAGCCACCAAGTAAGAAGGCTACAGATCAGACACCGTACGACATTACATTCACGGTTGAACGCTGACTCACCGTGCTGCGGCGCGGTAAAGCTCAGTGAAATCCGCTGCCGTTACCGGGCGTGGATTGAAGGTGGCCGTCCATTGTTGTGCGGCTTCGGCGGCGAGCGTGGGTATCATTTCACCTTTCACGCCGAGTCCATACAACGAGGTTTCCAAACGCGCCTGCCTGAGTAATTCCGTCAGTCGCGCGATGAGCTTTTCCACTGCACTGGCTGCGTCCTCGCCGTCGTGTGCCAATCCCCCGAACGCGGCGAGTTGTGCATAATCGTTGCGTGTGGATTCATCCGCGCTGTTGAATCGGACTATGTGGGGCAGCATCACGCCCACAGCCTGTCCATGCACAATGTCGCAGTGGGCCGTGAGCGGATTGGCCGCGCTGTGGGCAGCGCCGAGCATGGAGTTTTCAATCGCCATGCCGGCAAGCGACGCGCCGAGCAACATGTGTCCGCGCGCTTCGAGGTCGCGCGGATTTGCGATCACGACGGGAAACGCGTTGATGCAATGGTGGAATGCTTCGCGGGAAAACAACTGTGAAAGGCTTGTGCGTTTTTTTGTGACGGCGGTTTCCACGGCGTGGGCGATGGCATCAATGCCCGTGCAAGCAGTGACGCGGGGCGGTTGTGAAAGTGTGAGCGCGGGATCGAGGATCGCAACACGCGCGGCGCACTTAGGATCGAGGCACGCCATTTTCTGGTGCGTAATCTCGTCCGCGATAAGAGCGGCGCTCTGACATTCGCTGCCAGTGCCGGCGGTGGTTGGAATGGCGACGAATGGCAGCATGGGTTTTGTGGCTTTGCCCACGCCCCAGTAATCCTGCATCCGTCCGCCATTGGTCAGGATGAAATTACAGCCCTTCGCGGTGTCCATCGAACTTCCACCGCCGAGCCCGATGATTCCATCAATCCCCGCGCCGCGCGCGACGGCTGCGCAATCCTCAATGCAACGCGTTGTGGGATTTTCCCGCACACGGTCAAACACGGTCACGCGAACACCAGCTTTCTTGAGCATGTGTTGAGCATGTGCGGCATGACCGGCTGCCACGATCCCCGCATCCGTGACGAGCAATGCGTGACGAACGCCAAGCGCGTCAGTGAGTTCGCCAATGCGATCAATCTCGCCCGGGCCGAAAACAATCCGGGTGCGGGCGTGCCAGTCAAATGTGGTGGATGACATTCCGGTTTTCAGACGGTTGCCGTGGTCGTGCTGTTCAAAGAGATGGTGCATCCGGCAGGACTTGAACCTGCAACCTTCTGATCCGAAGTCAGAAGCTCTATCCAATTGAGCTACGGATGCGCACCGACGCCTTAAGACATAGCTGCACAAACCATCCAACTCAAGCTTTGCGCGGCAGTCTCCTTAAAAAAATGGATTGTTCGCCTTCTCCTCAGCCACGGTCGTAAGCGGGCCGTGACCCGGACACAACAGCGTATCCGCCGGCAGCGCGAGAATCTGCTCGCGGACTTTTTGCCGCGCTAGTTCCCAGAATTGTTTTCCGTTGCCCATTGAGCCTGCGAAGATCGCATCGCCCACGAACGCCACATGCGGTGCGTCATCCTGCCAGTTGCCAACAAGGTAAGTCACGCCGTCTTCTGCGTGGCCGGGGGTATCGCGATAAGTCACGCGCAGGCCACCCAGATGAACGATCTCACTGGTTTTGTTGCGTTGATCCACCGGCGCGGTCTTGGAACTGGAATGCACCCGCACCTTCGGAAACGCCTCACGCACCGCGCCCAGCGCCGCGATGTGATCAGGATGCGAGTGCGTGATGAAAACGTGGCGAAGCTGGAGTTGGTTTTCAGCGATCATGTCAATCACCGGCTTTGCATTCCATCCTGTGTCGAAAAGCGCCGCGTCGCGACCGACCTCGTCCCAGACGAGAAAACAATTCACAGCCAATCCACCGTCATTGGTGGTGATCACGCGTAGTTCGCGCCAGGCGCTTAAGTCTGTTACCGCAGGCAGCCAGCCGTTCGCGATGCCTTCGAGCTTTCCTGCGTCCAGCCCGATTAAACCAGCAAGTGCAGAAAAGTCGGGTCGTTTTGAAAACGTGCCAGACTCTTCCAGAGCCGCCAGATCCGTCTCGGACAGCCCGGCCGCTTTTGCGGCTGTGGCAGCGCTGACGTTGGACATTGCCCGCGCTTTGCGGATGATGTCACCCAGATGATCTTCCAAATTCATTCGTCTCACGGTAGCGACGCCGCGAGTTCGAGTTCAAGCTTTACCGCCAGACATCCGGGTCGTCATGGGTTTGTCGCTTTCGTGCCATTGAATCAACCCAAAATAGCCATTGGCAGATGCCCGCAGACCTGATACATACTCCGTCCGCTTTTTGTCGAAGCGGGCGAACTTTAACCAAACACGAATTATGTCACAGCATCGCAGTCTCCGAGCCGCATCCACCCTGGGTGGAAAGCGCAATGTCATGAAGCGCTTCGAGCGCGTCGAAATCCTCAAGAAACGCGGCCAGTGGAAGGATGGCGACCGGATTACCGGGCTGCGCAAGACGAAGCCAGACGCCTGACGGCGTGTCAGGTGCGAGGTGTCAGGTGTCAGGTTTTCTGCCCTTGCATCTTCAACCTGACACCTGACACCCCGCACCTGATACCTGACTTTGGTCCGACTCCAAAAATTCCTTGCCGAGGCTGGCGTGGCTTCGCGCCGGGCGGCGGAGCAGTTCATTCTCACAGGCCGTGTATCGGTCAACGGGGTGCCCGTGAAGCTGCTCGGATCAAAGGTTGATCCCGAGCACGACAAGGTGACAGTGGACGGCAAGCCCGTTCGCGCTCAAAAGAAAATCTATGTGATGCTGAACAAACCCAAGGGTTGTGTTTGTTCGCGCAAGGACGAGCACGACCGCATGACGGTCTATGAATTGTTGCCCAAGGAGTGGACGGGCGTGCAATCGGTAGGCCGGCTGGACTACGCCAGCGAAGGATTGCTTTTCCTGACCAATGATGGAGAATTCGCCCTGCGGCTGACGCATCCGCGTTATGGGGTTCGCAAGCGATACATCATCACGGTGGAGAGCAAGGTTGATGAAGAGATGCTGCACCGATTCACAACCGGCATCTGGCACGACGGAGAGAAACTCAAAGCCGAACGTGCGTGGTTGGTTTCTGCGACGAAATCTGCAAGCGTCGTCGAATTGGAACTGGCCGAAGGCAAGAACCGCGAGGTTCGGCGGATGTTCGAATCGCAGGGATTGATGGTGCGTCGGTTGTTGCGGACGCAGGTCGGAAAAATCAAACTGGGCGAGTTGAAGCCCGGACGCTGGCGGGCGTTGACTCCGCCGGAAATAAAAACTTTAATCTCACAGGTATGAAAATGAATCGTTGGATATCACTCGTCACGGTCCTTGCCGTCGGAACACTCAGCGCCCGTGCGGACGGACAACTCGACTCTGCGGCCAAAGCCTCGACAAATGCCGCGCCCAAGATCGAAAAGAAATCAGCAGCCAAGCCAAGGGCTGCGGAAAAGAAATCCGCCAAGCCCGCGAAGCCCCTGCCGCCCACCGGCCCGGTCACCGAGGCACCCATCATCCTCATTACTGGCCCGGCCACTGCGTCCGGCGACAATGTCAACGTTCGTGGCAAGGCCAGCTTCAACGGCGAGGTCATTGCAAAACTCAACAAGGGCGATACCGTCTCGGTCATTGAGCAGGTGATTCTCGACAAACCGAAGAAAGACGAACCGACGCATTGGGCGAAGATCGGTTATCCCGCCAAGGCCAACGTCTGGGTTCACAGTTCCTACATTGACGCAACCGCCAAAACGGTTGTACCCAAGAAACTCAACGTGCGCACCGGTCCCGGCGAACATTTCAGCATCGTGGGCGTAGTTGAGAAAGGCACGGCGGTCAAGGAAGTCAGCACCAAGGCCAACTGGATTGAGATCGAAGCACCCGCATCAGCCTACGCTTTTGTCGCGGCGAAGTATTTGAATCAGGACAACAAGGCAACTGTTCCTCAAGTCGTCACAATCCAGCCTCCGACACCGGCGGCCACCAACACCGTTCCGTCCGTGCCTGCAATAGCCACCAACGTCACCGACGTGGCGTCCACTACGGGTGTCGAACCCGCGCCGCTACCTCAGCCAGACGCAACTGGCGCAGCAGCTCCTCCCGCAGTGGTCGAGGAAATTCTGGTGCCGCGTGTCGTCACGCATGAAGGCGTCGTCAAGGGTACATACAGCATCCAGGCTGCAACGCCGTTCGGTCTTTACAGCCGCGAAAACGGCAAGCTCATCAACTATCTTTACACCACGTCACCCAACCTTGATCTCAAGCGGTACAAAGGTCTTCATATCATCGTGACTGGTGAGGAAGGTCTCGACGAACGCTGGATCAACACGCCCGTGCTGACCATCCAGCGCATCCAGGTGGTTGATAAATAATGTCGGCGGCGAACCTCATCGACGGTCGCGCCGTTGCCGGGCAGATCCAGGGCGAACTGACTCAACGTATCGCCGCGTTGAAATCGCGCGGCATTCAACCCGGGCTTGCCTTCGTCCGTGTCGGCGAAGACCCGGCGTCAAAAGTTTACGTTGGACGAAAGGAAAAAACCTCCGCCGAACTGGGCATCGTTTCCGGAACCCACGTCCTTGCCGAGTCCACGAGCGAAGCCGACCTGCTGAAACTCATTGCTAAACTGAACGCTGATCCACTCGTTCATGGCATCCTCGTTCAAGCACCGTTGCCCAAGCACATCCGGCAGGAAGTCGTTTATGCAAGCGTGTTGCCGGAAAAGGACGTTGATGGTTTTCATCCTGTGAATGTCGGCAAGCTCATGCTCGGCGACGACACGGGCTTCAAGCCTTGCACCCCGGCGGGCGTTCTCGAACTGCTGATCCGCTCCGGCGCCAAGACTGATGGCGCGGAAGTCGTCATCTTGGGACGTGGAAACATTGTCGGCAAACCGATGGCCGCGATGCTTTGCCAGAAAGGCCGTCACGCAAATTCCACCGTCACCATTTGTCACTCGGCCACGCGCGACATCAAGACGCATTGCCGACGTGCGGACATTTTGATCGCGGCGATGGGTGTGGCGGAATTTGTGAAGGCTGACATGGTCAAGGCGGGTGCCGTGGTGATGGACGTGGGAGTGAACCGCGTTCCTGACGCCACTTCCAAGACCGGAACAAAACTTGTAGGAGATGTGGCCTTTGCCGAAGTCCAGCCCATCGCTGGAAGAATCACGCCGAACCCCGGTGGGGTCGGCCCCATGACGATTGCCATGCTGATGAACAATACCGTGCGTGCGGCGGAACAATCCATTCGTTAAACTCAGAAACAATATGAACCCAACCCGCATTCTCCCAGACCTCCAGTGCTCTCTCCTGTGCGAAGAAATCCGCCAGGAAGTGAACGGAAACTTTTTCCTTATCGGCGTCATCAATTTCATCCGTGTGCCGCAGCTCCCGGTCGTGGCATTCCGGCTGTGTGTGTTCAACCGCTGGGCGGCGGGCATCGGACAATTCACTGAAACGGTCCGCCTCATTGCGCCAGATCAGACCACGGTGTTGCGAAAAGGAGATGTGAAGTTTGCCCTCAAGGATGCCGCGTTAAGCGCCACCAACGTCACGTTGTTGCAACAGGTGGAGTTCAAGGTCGCTGGGACCTACTATGTGGAAGTGCTCGTGGACGACGTGATGAAGCTGCGTTATCCCATCGCAGTCATCCACACGCCGCAGCAGCAACAGGGCGGACAGGCCCAACCGCCCGCGCAAGACAAGCCGAGCGCGTAATTTGCCTCGCAATCTACATCCTCTCAAATTCCTTCCGCAGACTTGGTCGTTTGCTTGGTATTACAAAACAGGAGTATGCATGAGGCGAGCACCAGCATGTTTTGGAGGATGCAGAAAATGGCCAGGACTTTTGCAAATGATGCGGCTTTTGCCATGGCAACGGCGTCACCAAATACTTTTGCGTCAACACCTGGAGGCAAAGTTACTGAACTCCGGTTGTATTGCTCCGCTATCCTTGCGCCATCGTTGATAACAGGGAACAACACGAAGTGAAGGCAGAGATACCCTATACAAGAGATGACAACAGAGAGAAACATCAACGCTTGGAATTTCGGTTTCATAATCTGTTCAACGCGCTTAACACTGCGCGAATGGACGCCAGTTCGATGTTCGTATCCACACCCGCGCCCCAACGGGTTCTCATAACTGGGAACGCACGCCTAATTTGGACATAAGCTATCGCGCTTGCTTCCTCGCCGGAGCCAAGCGCGTGCTCACTGTAATCTATAATTGCAAAGCGCTTTTCACCAGCCTTTACAAATCCGTGAACCAAGGCGGCTAGCGGACCGTTGCCTTCGCCGGAAATTTCCACAGGCTTACCGTCGTGTAGCAACCTTGCGCGGCACTTTACCAAACCGTCTTTGCTTTCCGTCTCGAAGCTCTGTAATTGCCAAGGTTGTGTACGCTCAACGTATTCCTTCCAGAACATCGTCTTCAATTCCGTGCCACTGACTTCACGACCCAGCTTGTCCACCTCATCGTTGGCAATCGGGCCGAACTCGCGCTGCATGTCCTTGGGCAACGAAATGCCGAACTCGGTTTCGAGCAGATATGCCACACCGCCCTTGCCCGACTGGCTGTTCACGCGGATGACTTCATGATACTCACGGCCAATGTCTTGCGGGTCAATTGTGAGATATGGAACATCCCAGTGCTTTTGCGTGCCGGTGGTCCACTCCGCCAAACCTTTCTTGATTGCGTCCTGATGCGAGCCGCTGAACGCAGTGAACACAAGTTCGCCGCCGTAAGGCTGGCGCGCCGGAACGGTCATGCCGGTGCAACGCTCATAAACCTCGCGAATCGCATTCAGGTCTGAGAAATCCAGCTTTGGATCAATACCGTGCATGTAGAGATTCAACGCCACGGTGACAATGTCGAGATTGCCCGTGCGCTCACCGTTGCCGAACAAGGTTCCTTCAACGCGATCCGCGCCCGCGAGCAAGCCAAGTTCCGTGGCCGCAACACCTGTGCAGCGGTCGTTGTGCGTGTGCAGGCTGATGATGAGCGAGTCGCGGTTCTTGATGTTCCGGCAAATCCACTCGATCTGATCAGCGTACACGTTGGGCATCGCGACTTCCACTGTGTCCGGTAGATTCAAGATCATCTTGTTCTGGGGTGTTGGCTGCCAGACGTCCATTACGGCTTCGGAGATTTCCTTGGCGAACTCGTGTTCGGTTGCACTGAAACTTTCAGGCGAATACTGGAGTATGATTTCCGTGCCCTTGAGCCGGTGCAATCGGTCCTTGATCATGGTCGCGCCGTTGACGGCGATGGCTTTGATCTCGTCTTTTGATTTGCCAAACACGACACGCCGTTGTGCGGGCGAGGTTGAGTTGTAAAGATGGATGATTGCCCGCTTGGCGCCTATTAGCGACTCAATGGTGCGTTCGATCAAATCCTCGCGCGCCTGCACGAGCACCTGCAACCACACATCGTCCGGCGCGCGGCGTTCCTCGATGAGGCGTCGATTGAACGTGAACTCAGTATTCGAGGCGGACGGGAAACCGACCTCAATTTCCTTGAAACCGCACTTAACGAGTGCGTGAAAGAGTTCGAGTTTCTGGGAAACATTCATCGGCACGGCAAGCGCCTGGTTGCCATCGCGAAGGTCAACGCTGCACCAGCGCGGGGCTTGCGTGAGCACACGGCTGGGCCATTGCCGGTCGGGCAACGCCACCGGCTGGAACGGACGATATTTCTTGGACGGATCTTTCAACATAACTGTGCCTTTTCAGTTCTTAATCTAAATCTTCGTCTTGATCTTAATCTTTCGCTGCTTTCACCCAAGATTACGGGCAAGAGTTTGATTAAGATTTCAAAAAAACAAAAACCCCACCGCCGCCTGGCAGTGGGGTTCGTTAAAATCCAACAAAATCAGAACCCAACTGCCGCGCTGGTCAGCAGCGCGTTTCCAAGCAGCAGGTTCAGATTTAATCTGTAGTTCACGCCAGAATAATGTGCCCGACCGGTGCGGAGGTCAATTTCAAATGTTTGACAAGCTCGGACACCAAGAAACGGAAACCAGGGAGGCTGGATTGCCATCGTTTCCAGGTTAATTCGTCAACGCTTCGCAGATGCCAGCTTCGCCAAAGTGACCGACTGCAACGATCTCAAACTTTTGTCCGAAAATACGCAATGGTCTTGGTCAGGCCTTGAGCCAGGGGCACCTGTGGTGTCCATTTGAGAACCGTTTTGGCGCGCGTGATGTCAGGGCGGCGCTGCTTTGGATCGTCCTGGGGCAGCGGCTTGAAAATTATTTTGCTGCGCGACTTGGTGGCTTTGATGATCTCCTCGGCGAACTGGAGCATCGTCAATTCCGTCGGGTTGCCGATGTTCACTGGCAGCGGATGGTTGCTCATCATGAGCCGGTAGATGCCTTCGATGAGATCGGACACGTAACAAAAACTGCGCGTCTGCGTGCCTTCGCCGAAGACCGTGATGGGTTTGTTCTTGAGCGCCTGGCTGACGAAAGCGGGAACAACGCGGCCATCGTTGAGTCTCATGCGAGGGCCATAGGTGTTAAAGATGCGGACGATGCGCGTGGCGACCTTGTGCTGCCGATGGTAGGCCATGGTCATCGCTTCGGCGAAACGTTTGGCTTCGTCATAGCAACCGCGCGGGCCGATGGTGTTGACGTTGCCCCAATACTCCTCGCGTTGCGGATGCATGAGCGGGTCGCCGTAAATTTCAGACGTGGAAGCGATGAGGAATCGAGCGCCTTTTTCCTTGGCGAGACCGAGCGCCTTGTGTGTGCCGAGCGAACCGACCTTGAGCGTCTGGATCGGGAAATTCAAATAGTCAATCGGGCTTGCCGGCGACGCAAAGTGCCAGACGTAATCCACGGGACCGTCAAGGAACAGAAATTCGGTGACGTCCTGCTGGATGAAGCGGAAGTCTTTGTTTCCAGCCAGATGTGCGATGTTGTCCACCGACCCGGTGATGAAGTTGTCAATGCCGATGACCTTGTGACCGCGTGAGAGCAGGAGGTCGGTGAGGTGGGAGCCGAGGAAACCGGCGGCGCCGGTGATGACAGATGTGGGTCGTTTCGATTTCATTTTGATGAATTTAACCGGTACCGATGGAAGCGGCAATGATGCGTGTAGCTGAAATCATCACTTCGCACCCGAACCGCAGAACACGGCGGGGATGGTGCGGACAAGGATTTTCAGATCAAGCCAGAGCGACCAGTTGTCAATGTATTCGAGGTCCATGCGCACCCAATCCTTGAATTCCTTGATTTCGCTGCGCCCGCTGACCTGCCATAGACAGGTGATGCCCGGTCGAACACTAAGCCTGCGGCGATGAGCCATGTCGTGTATGCGCCGGGTTTCGTCCACGGGCAACGGGCGCGGACCCACAAGGCTCATCTCGCCACGCACCACGTTGAAGAACTGGGGCAGCTCATCAATGCTGAACTTGCGGAGCCATTTTCCCAGTGGTGTGATACGCGGGTCGCTCGTCATCTTGAACACAGGGCCGGACATTTCATTCATGGAGGCCAGCTCGTGCTTGATCTGCTCGGCGTTGGTGACCATGGTGCGGAATTTATAAACCGTGAACGGCGAGCCGTTAAGGCCGGAGCGTAACTGTTTGAAAAACACAGGCCCTGGCGAGGTGATCCGGATGAGGATCGCGATTACAGCCATGGGCAGGGCCAGCAAGATCAGAGCAATCCACGCTCCGACAAAATCAATCGCCTGCTTTAGAATACCCTGCCATGACGCTTCCGGCGCGGATCGAAATACAAGCACAGGCCGTCCGTGAAAATCATCCAGGCTCGTTTTTGAAACCTGTATCTTGAAAAATTCCGCCATCATCCACACTTCAACGCCTTCAATTTCACACGCCTGAAGCACGGCCTCGGCGCGATCGAAGTGCGAGTGGCGTGTGCTGAGGATGACGCCGTTTATGGCGTGATCGTGAAGCACGTTGATCACCTGGGAAAGATCCGTCTCGTCGAGGTTGAGCTCGGAAACAACATGGATGCCGTCACCCGTATGGGAGTTGATTTCGGCGCGCATCTTGTCTGTTTCGCCACGCGCACCCACGAGCAGAAAACGTCGGCTGTACTGCGACCGGCCCACCTGGGATTTCATCACAAGGCGAATGATCTCTTCCTTGGTGAACACCAACGAAAATGCAATCAGGCCAAACCAGATGGGAACGGAGCGGGCGATGTAGAGTTTGGAAAAGAATAGTGCCAGCGTCAGCCCGAGTGAAGTGAACAGGCAGCCCTTGAACAACGACCAGAGCGTACTGCGCCGCGAGGCGATCATCGGGCGGTCGTAAAATCCCTGAGATTCAAGCACGAGTGGCGAGACGGGGATCAGCACCAGATAAAACCAGAAGAATCTTTCAAACGAGTCAATCGGTGGCGCTCCCACCAGTTCCAGATAGGTGTCGGACGCACGGAACTCGTAACCCAGCCAGAAGCTCGCTGCGATAATGCACGCATCCACCAACTGGTGGATTTGCATTCGCATCTGGCGGTCGCGTCTTAGCATAAAAGTGCTTGGAAAATCTCGGGCTAGGGACCAGTCGCCGCCTGTTTGCCGGGCGGCGGAACAAGTTGAAACTCAGGCGTGGCGGCAATGATGAACGTTTTCACCCGTTCATACGCGGCGTCCTCCTGACCCGGAAGGCACGGGGCGAAACAGGATACGTAGGTCCACCGGTGCAGTATGCCGGTCATGATGAGTTCACGACCCATGGACCACATGCGCTCGACGCCGCTTTCGTCGCCGCTGATTTCATTGTCGGAGACAAACCAGTAAACATACACGCCGCGATACGTCACAGTTTTTCCATCAATTGTCTGCTGTCGCGTGCTGATCAGTTTCATCACCGGCAGGTCGTATGAGACGGGACGTTCCATGTGAATAGTTTCCCGTTGTGACATGCTTTGATCAATGTTCCATCCCGCTCCAGTCAGGCAATACTGCGGTTTGTGATGGCTCGTTCGGTCCCGCCCCATCAGCACGGCGTTCATTTGGATCCAGAACTTGTCCGGCGCGGTGTAAATCCGTTCGCCATAACTGGTGTCCGCCGGAAGAGTATTTGTGACGATGGCCTCCTGCTGCTTCAACACGGATTCATAATCGAGAACTTTTTCTGGCAGCAAAACCTCCACAACCACAGGGTCCTTGTTTTCCGGTATGGGCCGTGTCAACACACCGGGCGGACTGAGTTTGCGGTTGTTCTTGAATTGCACCAGGAACGCTGCTGTCGCACCGATCAACGCCAGTCCGACAACGAGAAAAATCCATCTGGTTTTGTTCATATTTTGGAAGTTCCCGGCTTGGCAGCGGTGACACCGTTGTTCCTATCCTGCAAGTTTTCCAGCCAGCGCCCGATATACATCACGCCCAGGATGGCAGGGATATACGGGACAATGCTGAAGAACGGATCCTCGTGGACGATGTTGCCCCACTTTTGTCCTCCGAATTCTCCAGCGCAGATGATGCATGACAACCGTACCACGTTGCCAATCACAGCGAGCGGCACGCCTGCAGCCATCATGATGAATCGTTTCAACGGCGAACGGAAGACGATGAAGCCATAAACGGTGGCGATGAGGAAAATGGAAACCAGACTGCGGATTCCGCTGCAAGCGGCGGCGACTTCAAATTGATATGTCCCGAGGCCGTTGAATAATTGAGTGCCCTGTCGCACGACGCTGATGCCGAGAATGTCGTTGAAAAGATGTTCCACCACCCATGTCACGAACAGCCGCAGATGGAACGTGGCTTTTTCCGTGAATGAACCCAGCGGCACCATGAAACAAAACAGAAAATAGGGAAAGACACTCCGTAACAGCCAGCGATAACCCCACACCAGGCCGATCAATCCATAAATTCCAACGAACAGGCCGACGATTGAGATGCGGGGTTGCATTGCCACGTAACCCAGCACATGCAGGCACAAGGCCAAAACCATGAGCAGCAATCCCGGCCACCAGTTTTGATGCTTCACCGTCAGCAGTTCGTTTTTCTTCCACCAGAACAACCCAAGCACCACGAAGGGAATCAGCATCCCGTGACCATCCTCTCCATCAAGACCGGATTTGCTGTAGGCGTCATACATCCAGGCGAACAGCGACGGCGTGTTGATATAGCCCATCGTGGAGTTGCCGAGGAAATGGAACAGCGCAAGCCACGCCGCGAGCAATGTGAAGAATAAAGTTTTCTCCGGCAATTGCCGCCAAGCCGTCCTGACTTCCATGGAAAAACTCTCCGCTGGAGCAAGGTCTGCCGTCTGAGTGTTCATGCTGAACTGCGATTGTTCCATTTTGTTTGATAACGAATCTGTGTATTCTGCTCAATAATAAATCCAGTTCACCTTGCCGTCACCGCGCGTCCTCGTAACCCGTCCCTGAGCAGGTAATACAGAAACAACGAGTTCCACTTGAAGTAACGCGGCCCAAGCCGTCTTGGTTCGGTAACCATCCGGTAGAGCCATGTCAGGCCGTTGCGTTGCATCCAGCCGGGCGCGTCGGACTTCGTGCCGGCATTGGCGTCGAACGCAAATCCCACGGTCATCACCACGCCGCGCTTGATCTGGTGCTTGTGCCTGCGCGCCCATGCCTGCTGCTTCGGTGTGCCAAACCCAACCCAGATGAAATCCGGCGAGACACGATTCAGTTCTTCAATGACCGATTGCTCCGCGTCACCCTTTAGAGTCCCATCCGCGTTGCACCAACCGTGGAACGAGCCGACAAACTTTATCCCGGGATTTGATCTGAGAAAAATCTCCCGCAGCTTTGCGCCACATTCCTCCGAACCGCCGAGCAAATAATGTGTCGAACCAGCCGGCGCGGTTTCCAGAAACCTGCGCATGAAGGTTGGTCCGTACACGCGATCTTTCATCTGTGCGCCTGCGGCATTCAAACACCATACCAGCGGCATTCCATCTGGCACCAGGCTGTCGTAGGCGTTCATGGATTCGCGAAATCCCGCGTCGTGTCGGCGCATGGTGACGATCATCGTGTTGACGAATTCCAGCAAATGACAACGGGGCTCGCTCGCCCACCCGACGCAACAGCGCGCAAGTTCGTCGTAATCCGTGACGAGCAACGGCGCGTCCAACACGTGCATGATCTTCATCCAGTTCAAGAAACCTCCCCGTCCCTTGGCCCATAGCCTGTACTCCACGAAGCCGGGAGATTCAAATTTCATTCGTTCCGTATCTTCCGCGGAGGATTCCGCCGATTCCACTACAGCCGGCATCCGTTCAAAAAAAGGCTTCTCAGATGTCGCTACTTGGGCGATGATTCAGAACACCGCAGGTTGACAATTTGTAGCATTGAGAGCCAGCCGCATTTTTGAAGTTGTATGAAGTTGCTCGTGTTTGCACACACACCGCCCCCGCATCACGGTCAGAGCTACATGGTTCAACTCATGTTGGAAGGTCTGGGCGGCGACCACTGCAAGCGGGCCAAAACCGGCGCTTCAGCCCCGCATCCCGGTGATGTTCACGGCGTCCAGTGTTATCACGTCAACACCCGTCTCTCCAAACGTCTCGAAGACATTGGCGAATTTCGCGGCGGCAAACTCGTGCTGTTGCTCTTCTATTGCCTGAAGGCCATTTGGTACCACTTCCGCTACGGTGTCACCCATTTCTATTACATCCCGGCGCCGGGAAAGTCCTCCGCGTTGTACCGCGACTGGCTGGTGATGTTCCTCTGCCGTCCGTTCTACAAGAAAATAATCCTGCACTGGCACGCCGCCGGTCTTGGCAAATGGCTCGAAACCTCCGTTCAGTCCCGCACGCGCGCCTTGACTTATCGCTTCGCGCGGCAGGTGGACATGAGCATCGTGCTCTCGCGATACAACATCGCTGATGCGGAGAAACTCCTGCCACAGCGCGTCCGCGTCGTGAGCAATGGCATTCCTGATCCCTGCCCTGATTTCCGGCAGACCATCCTGCCACGCCGCCGGGCGCGCCAGGATGCGCGGGTCCAATTGATGTCTGGCCACACTCTCACTCCGGCTGACTTGCAGGACACGGGCGGTGACCCCCATGTCGTCAAAGTGCTCTACGTTGCACATTGCATGGAAGACAAGGGATTGTTCGACGCCATGCGCGGTACCGTTATTGCCAATCGTGCGCTTGCAGAAAGAGGTTCTCCGGTTCGATTGAAACTCATCGCAGCCGGTACTTTCGTCACGGCGGATGAGAAAGCCAGGTTCGATCAACTCATGGCGGACCAGGAGTTCGATCGTGCAGTGGACTATCTAGGCTTTGTTTCCGGCGCCGGCAAGGACAGCGCATTCCGCAACAGCGACTTGTTTTGCTTTCCAACTTATTACCTCGGTGAGAACCAGCCCGTGAATCTGATCGAAGCCATGGCGTTTGGACTGCCCATCGTGACGACGTGCTGGCGGTCGCTTCCGGAAATGCTCCCCGCAGACTACGCCGGATTGGTCCCGATTCGTTCGCCGGAAAAGATCGCTGCCGCCATGCTGGAAATCATGACCCACGGTAACGGAGAAACTTTTCGCCAGATGTTCCTGGGTCGCTATACCCTCGAAGCGCACCTGGCAAAACTCGCGGAGGCCATTACAAGCGTGGATCAACCGGATGTCGCACTCGCGCCGCTTGGTGCCACCGCTCCCCGCTGATGGATTTAGCCTTCAATCACCAGCGCAACCGTCCATCGCTCTGCCGTCATGCCTCAAATACATTGCACATTAAACCCGCCTCATTACTTTTGACTCAGTGAAAATCGGAATCCTGCAACTCAACTCGACCATTGGTGACTACGAGAATAACCGCGCGAAACTTCTCGCCGCGTATGAACAGGCCGTCCAACGCGGCGCGGAATTTGCCATCGCGCCCGAGCTTTTCCTCTGCGGCTACCCCCCGCGCGATCTCCTGCTGAGAACCGATTTCATCGAGGCCAATCTGAACGCGCTGAATAAAACGGCCGCCGCAATTGGCGCAGTACCTCTCTGCCTCGGTTACGTGGACAAGAACCCTTCGCGCCCCGGTCGCCCGCTCACCAATTCCGCCGCTGTTCTTCAAAACGGAAAAATCATCTGGCGACAGAGCAAGTCGTTGCTCCCGACTTACGACGTGTTCGATGAAGACCGATACTTTGAGCCGGCGAAATTCACGACGCCATTTGTCTTCAACGGACGCAAGTTTGGCATCACCATCTGCGAAGACATCTGGAACGATGAAGATTTCTGGCCTGAGCGCCGTTACGATTTCGATCCCGTCAAGGAACTCATCGCCCAGGGCGCGGACATGATTCTCAACATCTCCGCTTCACCCTGGCACGTCGGCAAGGAAAAGACCCGCCTCGCCATGTTGCAACGTGTCGCGCGGGACGAACATGTTCCACTCGTGCAGGTCAATTCCATCGGTGCGAACGACGAACTTATTTTCGATGGTCACAGCGTCGCGCTCAATCGCAAGGGCGAAACGCTCGCCCTTGGCAAAGGCTTCGCCGAGGACGTTCTCGTGGTGGACGTGGATTCCGCTCCTGCGCAAAACATTTCCTGGCCTTGCAAGGAGGAACACCTTTTTCGAGCACTCTCGCTCGGCATCGGGGATTACGTCCGCAAGTGCGGATTCAAATCCATCGTGCTCGGTTTGTCTGGAGGTATTGATTCCGCGATCACTGCCGTACTGGCTGTGGACGCGCTCGGGGCGGACAAGGTCATGGGCGTTTCGATGCCGGCCCGTTATTCGAGCAGTGGCAGTCTTACTGATGCCGAATTGCTCGCAAAAAATCTCGGCATCCGCTACGAGGTCATCGCCATTGAACCGCCGTTCAAGGCGATGGAAGGCCAGCTGGGAAAAGTTTTTGCCGGCACAAAACCCAACGAGGCCGAAGAGAACATCCAATCGCGTCTTCGCGGCGTCACACTCATGGCACTCTCGAACAAGTTTGGATCGCTCGTCCTCACCACGGGCAACAAATCCGAAATGGCCGTGGGTTATTGCACGCTTTATGGCGATATGTGTGGCGCGCTTGCGGTCATCGCCGATGTTTTCAAAACGGAAGTCTATGACCTTTCCCGATGGATCAACCGCGACCGGGTCGTCATTCCCACTGACTCGATCACCAAGCCGCCGAGTGCTGAGTTGCGGCCCGACCAGACAGATCAAGACTCGCTGCCGCCCTACGATGTGCTTGATGCGATATTGCAGCACTACGTCGTCGAAAATCTCAGCAAGGACGAGATCATCAAGCGTGGCTTTGCCTCCGCCGTCGTCAATGACGTGATCAACAAGGTGACGTTCACCGAATACAAACGCCGTCAGGCCGCACCCGGGTTGAAAGTTTCGCCGCGTGCGTTCGGCATGGGCCGCCGCATTCCGGTAGCGCAACGCTTCCGTGCCGTTTGATTTCAACGCCGCTGCGCATGAGTTCATCCATAAAAATCACGGTCGTCACCCCCTGCTTCAACAGCGAGCACACCATCCGTGAAACCCTTGAGAGTGTCGCCCGCCAAAAACATCCCAACATTGAACACATTGTCATGGATGGTGGGTCGAAGGATGGCACGCATGCCATTCTCAAAGACTTTCCCCATCTGAAATGGTTTTCGGAGAAGGACGAGGGCCATTATCACGCCATGAACAAAGGTATCGCGATGGCGACTGGCGAAGCCGTGGCAATCCTCAACGCGGACGACTGCTACTGCGACGGCATCCTCGAAAAGGTTGCCGCTGCGTTCGAAGCTCATCCCGAGTGGGACGCGCTGTTTGGCGACATCATTTTTGTGGACGGCGACGGTAAGGAGATCTTCCGTCGCGAAGAAGCGTGCTGGGATCCGCAGATCATCCGGTTCGGTTTCGGCCTCGCAAATCATCAGGCATTGTTTGTTCGCAAACGCACCTATGACAAACTCGGCCTGCTGCGCCACAAGGATTTCAAAAACTGCTGCGACTACGAATTTCTAGTCCGCCTTGCCCACAACAAATGTCGCGTCGGCCATATCCGCGAATATGTTGTGCGCTACCGTTACCACCAGTTCGGGCAATCGGCGGACCAGCGCATAG
>JABFSR010000191.1 GCA_013140495.1 Verrucomicrobiota bacterium | reverse complement strand
GAATCCCGGCCGGCGAGTTTACGTTCCTTCTGGCAGTTACGTTCTGACCAATGCCGTTGTGCTCAAGGCCGACAATACGGAATTGGAAGGTCCCGGCGTGATCGTGCAATCGAATCCGGCAGCGGCGATCATCGAGGTCCGGGCGCATCACGTGCTTCTCCGCGACCTGACCCTCACCCGGTCGCCGGGCAACACCGAGACTGATCGCGATGCAGTGCTGGCGGTGGAGGCTGAGTTTCTCCGGGTCGAATCCTTGCGCATTCACGACAATCATTCCGGCGGCGCAAGCGTCCGGCTTCAGAAGTGCCGGTTTGCGCGGGTGGAGCGCTGCGTCATCGAGGATTACAAGCGCGTGACGGTGGATGATCGCACTGCCAGCCCACTCTATGGCTACGCTTTCCGTTGTCTGGATGGCAACGGGGTCATCATTCAGGGCGGGCGTGGCAACTGGATTCTCGACAATCAGATCATTGAGCATCGCCTGTTGCCGACGCGCGAAATCAAGGAGCGCAACCAGCTTGGGGATCTGACAGAAGGCAGACAGCCGACAAAGTTCGGCGAGTTGGGCCGCGCGTTGGAAAAGTCACGCTTCGCCCGGAACTGGCATCAAGGCTCTGCCATTGTCGTGACCAGTCCTGAGGATACGGATTTCACGCGTGTGGCTGGTAATTACCTTGAGAATTGTGCGCAGGGAATTGACCTGCATTGCGACCGCGCTTTGGTGACGCACAACACCGTCAACGGTGGCATGATTGGCATCAAGGCCATGCACGGCAGCCGGCATCTTGTCATCTCGGAGAACATGCTCAATCGAATTGATCTCTGGGGCATCATGCTCGGACCGGGCGCGGCGTCGCACCATGCCGAGCCGGCTGCGGATGGCAAGGCGGCGCGTCCCGCCAACACGGACGGCGCGGTGCGGCTCGTCGGCAATGTCATCAGCGATTACGGTTACGGGAACGAGTATTGGAACTGGGGCGGCGAGACGGGAGTGTCCAGCAGCTATGCCATCCGGATTGATCGGGGACAGATTGCGTCAAATCCGCCCATCAGCGACGTGCTGGTGCAGGGAAACATTGTGACGGATCCAGGCAAGGACGGCGTTCTGGTGGATGGCAAGCTGACGAATCCCAAGCCGCGCTACCGGTACGCGTTCTACACGGAGATGCCAAAGGCGGGAGAGTCGGATGCGCGTTATCCGAAGAACATCCATGTGCTCGACAATGTCTTCGAACCAGGTGCCGATGGAGAATCGAACGTGCCGCTGCCTTATTGGAAGTGAGGAGGTATTGCGAACGTCGGAGAGCTTGCATGCCCCGGTCCTTTCAAGCATTTGGTTTTTGGGCTGCCAGTTTCTCACCCAGTCTTCTCGACAAAAACAGCAAACCGATGAGTCCAACTCCAACACAACCGATTCCTGCCGAAACGGCATACCCCGAAGTTCTGTAAGAATGGATGTAAGAACTCGATCCGCCGATGCCGTAAACTCTAATCCTATTCGCCCATTCTGGCTGACCACGTTGCTGGAGATAAGCTTCCAAATCTGTCGAGCGAGCAAAGTCTCTCAAGAAAACCTGCGTCTCGATTCGCGTGCTACGCACACCGTCGTAATGACCAGACCAGTAGCCGGCTAACACAGCACCGATCACCAACAGAAGAACAAATATCCAGAATTGTGTTTTCATGTTTGTAAGGCCCAACTCGCGGATCCTGCGGGGCGGGACTGTCCGCGCTCCGCTTCACGCTTTCGGGGCGGGTGGTTCGGCTTCGATGATTGTGAGTGATTGAAATTCCGTCAACAGGTGGTCGAACTCCGGCTGGTTGGCTTCCGCACCTTTCTTTGCAACGAACATGCCGAAGATGGCTCCGTCGTTGCGCATGACGCAGTGAAGCAGGGTGCGTTCATAAACCCAGGTGAGGCGTGAAGGTGGGAATTGTTGCGCAGTCAAAACCTGATAGGTGTCAGCCACGGAACGCCACGCCTGCTCCAAGGCGGTGACCGGAAAATCTCGTGAATCAAAATCCGACACGAAGGTCTCGTCGGGGAACCGGACGCCGCGCACGAGGCCGCCGCGCAGGGATGGCAACGCCTCCAGCCAGCGTGTGATTTGTTGTTTGGCTTCCTCGGTCATTGGGGTTTTGCTTCCGGTGTGCCGTTGTCCAATGCCTCGCGGTGTGATTTAACAAGCACGCCACGCTCCGCAGAAATCATTACAACCGCACGCTCACCGTTGCTCTGGATTTCCAGCCGGTCGAACTCTCCGAGCGGCATGGACTGACCAAGCCGCATGGCACGTTGGGAAAGAAACTCGAAGAACGTAACCCAGTTGTCCGGGTTGGGGCATTTCGAGTTGTAATAAACCTCGCCTTCGGCGGAACAGATGAGCATCTCATCCACCAGCGGTCGGGAGGGAATGCCGGGCGCGAGTGCCGCTGGCGTGGGTTGCTGGGGCGCAGGAGTGGAGACGGGCTTTGCCGTTTCGGCTGCGGTTGTTTCCGGCTTTGGCTTTGGCTTGATGGCCGTGAAGGAATCGAGTTGAGCCCGCAGCGCTTCGTTGTCGGCGGTGGCTTTGGCGGATGCAGCTTCCGGTGTGGGTGCGGGCGTTCCCGACTGTGCCTCCCTGTCTTCGTCCGTCTTGCGCGCGGCCTCCATCAAGAGAAATTCCCACTGACCGGAGATGGAACGGGCGGAGGGTTCGGTGAACGGCTTTAGATTGAACTGGCCGCCACGCATACCGAGCAGGCGATTGAAGGCTTCTTCGCCCCTGGCGTCGCCGACCTGTGCGTGAACGATGCTGCCGGTTTCAATGAAGATTTGCCCTGCCATGCCGGCGTTGGAGATTTCGAGCACGGAGGAATTTCGAGAGAGACATTCCATCTGAATCACGTCCTGCAACCCGACACGTCGTAGCACGCCGCGAAAACCCTCCTCGGGTTTGAACTTCACGAGTTCATTGAGGACGCCGTAGAGACTTTGCCAGCCCTTGGGTGACGTGGGTTTTTCGAGATACAACTCCGCGCCGTTGCTCAGGCACGCGGCGCGGTATTTCTCATTGGCATGACCAGTGAGAACGACCTTCTGCACGTTGGGATAGCCGCGGTTGAGCAACGACAGCATCTGGATGCCGTCCATGACGCCCATCTGCACGTCAATGACCGCGAGGTCCACGGGATGATCCTGCAAGAGGCGAAAGGCATTGCTGGCGCTGTCCGCAGTGGAGATTTCCCAATGGCCTTCGCTGAATACGTCCATGAGTTCCTTGACGGTCTCAAGGAACTGCGGTTCGTCATCCACGAACAGGACGCGCCGGTGTGCGGCGGATTTTTTTTGGTCGGTCATGCTTCAACCCGTGAACTCACACGCTTCATTCAGCGGAAGTCCGGTGAAAAAGTGAAGTCAATTCCACCGGGGTTCGGATGTTGGAGGGGAAGTTATTTTGTGTATGAATGCTCAAAGCTTTTGAATTTGCCGACCTGACGGCTGGTCTGACTCGCGATGAAACCATGTCCAGTCAGCGTTGAGCCGGAGCACGGACGGCCTTGTCCGCGCGTGCTTCACAGATCTGAAACCGAAGGCGTTTCGCGAGACCAGGAACACGCGGACTCGGCGCACCGCGCTCCGCCTGGATGGTGAATGGAGCTATCTCAGTTCTCGTGCTTCACGTAACTGCACGTGCATTTTTCCTGCACGGCACCGAGCGCATACGCGCCGCCCGCCGGGCAATTGGGTTTGTGTTCGAGGTAGGGATTCTTGCCGAACAAATCCTCCTCGGTTGGTGTGGCGCTGGCGGGCTGGTTGTTCTCAATGGACCAGCGGAGTTTTGCGCCGTTGATGTTGAGGCGGTTCACGGCGCAGGTTTGCTTGCGGGCGCGTTCGATGGCGCCGAGCAGATTTGGAATTGAGATGGCTGCGAGGATTCCAATGATCGCCACAACGATCATGATCTCAATCAGGGTAAAACCCCTGGATGCTTTGTGTTTTGTTTTCATGGCAACGGTTCAGTTTGATTTTGCCACGGCACGCAAGGCGAACGGCATCGCTCGCCCGGAGTTTGCGCGCTGTGGCGACGTGGGTTTGAACGTCGTTGCCGGAAAAAAGTTGCGCGCGAGCAGTTGAACCGCTCGCGCGCAACAGAAACTTTTCAGGAAGACAACTCAGTGATGACAACCGCAACCATGACCGCAGGATTCGTTCAAGTCTTCCGCAGTGGGCACGTTGCCATTCTCGAGGGTCTTGGTGATGAGCTTCTGGATCGTGCCCTGGATGTGTTGGAGGGCGTCCTGAGCTTCGAGAAAATTCTTCGCAACGGGGTTTGCGAGCATGTCCTCGCGTGAGCGTTCAAAATCGCTGATCTCTTCACCGCTCAACGGAAGAGATTTGTGCTGCTTCTCGTGCAATACCTGGCCCTTGGTCATGACGATTTCGTATTGTCCGCGGGCTTTGTCGTCAGCGACAAAGGTGTCAATACTCTTGCGAATGATGCTCATGTTGGGCTGCGCAAGGATGGTGTCGCACAGTTCGCGGGCCTTTGTGAGTACGATGTTTTCTTCGGCTTCAGTCAGCATAGTGATGTATCGCTTCGGCGGATTGTTTGTGGCCGCGTTCGCGATGTTGACATTAAAACACACGACTCGTGGCAAGGCAAACGGCAAATGGGCGCACAACAGGTGGGGAATAAAGTCAGTGCTGACGGGTCGCGACAAGCGGGGCAATGATCCGCCAGATGGCCGACTGGATTTCTGCGATCGCGCCCGATGCATTGATGATTTGAATGCGTTTGGGTTCGGCAGCGGCAATTTCATCGTAACCCTTCGCGACACGCTCAAAGAATGCGCGGTCTGCTTCTTCCATTCGGTCGCGGATGAACGGCAGCGTGGCTTGGCGGGAACGGAGGCGCTCCTCACTGACTTGTTGCGGGACGCGCAAGAGGAGAGTCACGTCGGGGATGGTATTGCCAACGGCAAAACCAATCACGCTGCGAACGGCCTCCATGTTCAAGCCACGTCCGTAACCTTGATAGGCCGTGGTGGAATCGTAAAAACGGTCGCAGATGATGATCTCTCCGCGCGAAAGGGCAGGACGGATGAGTTCGCGCACGAGCTGTGCGCGGCTGGCGTTCATGAGCAGCAACTCGGCCTCTGCGGTCATGGCGGAGTTGGCCGGGCTGTGCTTGAGTGTGTGTCGGATTTCCTCGCCAATGGGAGTGCCGCCGGGTTCTCGAAGCACGCGGACGGTGTGCCCCCATTCTTGAAGCCGTTCTACAAGCAAGGGCACTTGTGTACTTTTGCCGCTGCCTTCCGTGCCTTCAAATGTGATGAACAGGCCTTTCATGCGTGGTGCGTGGTGCGTGGTACGTGAACCGTATAGCGCGCGTAATGTTTGAAGCACGGCGCATCGTGCATCACGACCTGATATTGCAATTGCGATTGCATGGTCAAAGCTTTTTGAGCTTGGCTCCCTTCGGCGAGTCCTCAACAACCCATCCTTTGGATTTCAATTCGTCACGGATTTCGTCGCTGCGTTTGAAGTCTTTCGCGGTGCGTGCGGAGATGCGGGCTTCAAGCAGGGCGACGATTTCTGCGGGTGCTTCTGCTCCGACAACTGTGCCGATGCCGAGGACGGAATTCACTTTGTCCCAAGCTGCAAGGGCTGCCGCTGCTTTTCGGCTGCGAATTAAACGCTGTTCTGTGAGCGATTTTCCGGTGTGCAACCGGGCTGCGCCTTCAGACCCCAATGCTTTAATTGTTGGGGGATCAGCGGCTCGCCACTCATGGAATTGTTCACTTGAGTACCAAAGGTTTTTTTCGCGGATCCATTCAAACACCATAGCCCAAGCTCGAGAGATGTTAAGGTCTTCATCCAGAGCCTCGGTAAACGGATGCACCAGGTTGATGCATTCGAGTTCATCGTCGTCGTCGGTAAATTCACTGCCAGCAAGCTCTCGGAGTTTTCTTATGCACTCGTCTATGCGCGCGAGGGCGGTTCGTGCGCCTAGCAAATTCTCCAGCGTGAAGTTGAACGTCTCGCGATAGTGGGCAGTCATCAACAGATAACGGATTTCCCTTCCGGTGAATCCCTTTGCAATCAGATCGCGCAGGGTAAAATAGTTGCCGAGCGACTTGCTCATCTTTTTGCCCTCGACAAGGAGGTGCGCGCCGTGCATCCAATGCTTTACGAAGCGCTGGCCGGGAAGATTGAGTTCAGCGCCTTCACTCTGAGCGATTTCGTCCTCGTGATGCGGAAACGCAAGGTCTTCGCCGCCGAGATGCAGATCAAAACTGCCTCCGAGCAGTTTCCAACTCATTGCGGAACATTCAATGTGCCAGCCGGGACGACCTTCGCCCCACGGACTCGGCCAGAACACATTGCCGTCCTCGGGCACACGAGCTTTCCACAATGCAAAGTCCGCCGCAGAGTCTTTCGCATACTCATCGCTGCTGACGCGTTTGCCAACGCGCATTTCTTCAAAATTCAGTTTGACGAGCTGACCGTAGGTGCAGCCGCAACCGCGATATTTTTCAATGCTGAAATAGACCGAACCGTCCGGAGCTTTGTATGCGATGCCACGGGAGATCAGCTTTTCGATGAGTTCGATCATCGTTGGGATGTAGTCGGTTGCTCGCGGTAAATCATGGGGAGGGAGGCAATTGAGAGTGCCCAGGTCTTCGAGAAAAGCCGCCGTGTATTTCCCGGTGAAGTCTTTCAGGGATTCTCCAGTCTCCCGGACGCGACGGATGATCTTGTCCTCCACGTCGGTGATGTTCATGACGTGTTTCACGTCGTAGCCACGAAACGTCAGGTAGCGGCGGACCAGGTCCGCAAAGACGAAGGTGCGCCAGTTTCCGACATGGGCAAAGTCATAGACGGTCGGCCCGCAGCAGTACATGCCGACGCGTTTGCCATCAGGATCAAGTGGCGTAAACGTTTCCGTGGAACGGGTGAGTGTGTTAAAAATTCTTAGCCCCATCGAAATGCGCAACAAAGAGTAAGGAGCGGCAGGCGAAAGAAAAGGTCAAACTCGTTTTCGGTTACGAGAAATGATTACCCACACTCGTATCCGCCGCTGAAAGCAACGTGCGCGTTCCATGAAAAAGTGGTGCTTCCCGGGCTGTGTGGACAACCTGTGAACAAATACCTATTGTAGGGTCGTCATCTCTTGCTAGTATTGACGCAACCCAACAACGTGTTGCCGGTTTACAGTCGGCAACAAAACTGAATCAAAAAGTCGTAATATGAAAACAGGAATTATCTCAAAGCCTCAAGCATGGCTTGTCAGAAGCAGCCTTTGCCTCGCCATTTCAGTGACAATGCTGTTGAGCCAGGCCAATGCCGCCACGCTTACGGATCTCAACTCTTCGGCAAGCATTGATCCATCAACCCAGGCAGGCATGTATAATTGGGTCATAGATGGCCAGGATATTCTCGCCCAGCAGGCGTTTTGGTTCAGAACTGCTGGTCAGGAGTTTTCAATAAGCACGATTAGTGCGCCAGTCAACAGTTCGCTTGGTGCCAATCATTTGAAGTCCATCTATGCGAACGCCTCGTTTTCACTTTCCGTAGAGTATTTGTTGACAGGTGGTACGCCACTTTCAGGACTTGCCAGTCTGAACGAGAGCATAGCGATCCACAATACAACTACCTTACCGCTGGCTTTTCACTTCTTCCAGTATTCAGATTTTGATCTGGGTCCTGGTGGCGATTTTGTGCAGTTGGGCACGAATATTTTTGGGAAATTCAATCTTGCCAATCAGGTGAATAGTGCGTCGTTCAACTTTGCCGAGTCCGTGAGCACTCCGGGAGCGGATCATGGACAGGTTGGTTTCTTTCCGGGACTCCTAAACAGTTTGAATGACGGTGCCCCGACTACGTTGTCAGATTTGGCTGGGCCCATCGGACCGGGCGACGCCACTTGGGCATTTCAGTGGGATGTAATCCTGTCACCTGCCGGCCAATCAGGAGATACGTATCTTATCAGCAAGCTCAAACACGTTGAGTTGGTGCCAGAGCCGTCCAGTATTGCACTCGGGCTTATGGGATTGGCCGGAATCAATTGGATACGCCGCCGCCGCTCCTGAACGCCGCATGCTTTCCTCCAAGACCGGGCATCGAATGGTGCCCGGTTTTTATTTTTAACCACTCCAATAGATTTTTCTGTGCTCATCCATTCCAAGTCTGTTGCCGCCATCGTGCTGCTTTTGGTTTTGGTTTCGCCTTTGCGTTCGGTGGCTGGTGGCAGCGGTTTGAACGTGGCGTTGGTCATCAATCAAGCCAGTTCCAATTCGGTAATGCTTGGGAATTATTACGCTGAAGTACGCTCCATACCTCCTGAAAACATTCTTCGCATCAACTGGGCTGGGCTGGCCACTTCATGGTCACTGCCAGAATTCCAGACCAATCTATTTTTGCCGCTGATTTCCATGATTTCCGCGCGACAATTGACCAACCAGATTGGGATCGCCGTGCTTTCCATGGACATTCCTTTTTCGATATCCGGCACGGACAACGTCAACAGCACCACCTCTGCGCTTTTTTATGGGTACAAAGGAATGAACTGGCCTGATCAGATCAGCGCGACGAACAGCTACGCGGGATGTGAATCGCCGTTCGAAACTTTTCGTCCCGCCAGCGCCCCGGGAATCTCCTTTCTCGCCACAATGATCACGTCGGATTCACTTGCGCAGGCGGTGCGACTCGTGGACCAGGGCGTCATCAGCGACGGGACCTTTCCTCAGAGACCGGTTCTCCTGGCGAAAACCAGCGATCCGCTCCGCAATATCCGATACCAAGCCTTTGACAATTCAGTATTCAACAACCGGCTTCGTGGCAATTGCCTGTGCATCAGGACGAATCTGAATTCGCTCTCGGGCCAGACCAATCTTTTTGGATGTGCGACCGGCCTCGGTTACTTCAGTGTTCCGTTGGATACTTTCTCTCCTGGTGCGATGGCAGACAGCCTGACTTCCTATGGAGGTGCGATATTTGGTCCCAATTCACAGACTACGTTGCTGGCATTCATCAATGCGGGTGCGTCCGGGAGTTATGGCACGGTGACGGAACCTCAGCCGCAAACCGAGAAGTTTCCTGACCCGCAGAACTATTTTTACCAGTCACGAGGATTTACCCTGGCAGAGTGCTATTACCAAAGCCTCACGAATCCGCATCAAGGGTTGATAGTCGGCGAGCCGTTGGCCGCCCCGTTTGCAAAAAGTGGTTCGGCCAAATGGCTCGCGCTTTCGGCCAACACTGTTCTCCGCAGCGTTACCAATCTGTCCGTGCAATTCTCATCTTCTGATCCGACACTGCGGTTTCAGCAGGTGGATTTGTTTGTGGACGGCAAGTTCCACTCGACTGCTACGAACCTACCTTTGGTTGCGGGAAATCAACTTCTCATCAATCTCAAGGGTCATTCAGTCATGGCCGTTGTTCCCAGCAACGCCACCCTTGCCAGTGCCGCCATGTTGCTGGCTGATACCTTGAACGCGCCATCCAACTCGGTACTCACAAGAGTCTCCGCGATTGTGCATGGAGATCGGATCGAACTGCAATCGTTGTCCCCGATGGCATCTAGCGCAGGGTGGGAGATGATAGATGCCGCGGCTTCAAGCTCCTCGCCACGCAAGTATCGCGCAGTGCGTATTTCTCCCCCGGCAAATGGTGTGATGACCGGTGTTACGCTCAACTCGTCAGGCGCAATTCAATTCCAAATCCAACCGCAGGCAAAGACTCCGTTCGTGGTTCAGGCATCCACCGATCTGATCAACTGGTTGCCACTCGTGGCCAGCTCTACAGGTGATCCCACGATGTTTTCGGATCCATTCGCCCGTTTTTATCCCAGCCGCTTTTATCGTCTCGCTCCCGCTGCGGCGCTTGCCCTCGGCGGGCGGGCGAAACTTTCCTCGCTTGGGATGAAGGCAGGCGCGGGATTTCAGCTTTATGTTGAATCCTCCATTGGATCGCCCTACGACATCCAGGTTTCCAACGATCTCATCTTGTGGTCGTCTGTGTTCTCCAATGCGATCGGCGGGTCCATGATTTATTCCGATGCGGATGCATCCGGTTTGGTCTCGCGATTCTACCGCACGCGAGCAGGAGTCACGTCCGCTGGCCCGCCGGTTGTTGTAGCGACCAGCAACAGTGCGGGTGCGAACCTCCTCTCCATTCAGGACCCTTTGCAGATGCCTGCGGTCATTTTCGCTTCCACCAACGAGATCAATTGGGTTCCGATTTATACCAACAACAGTCCCCGGGACATTGCTGTCTCGGTGGCGAGTTCAAAAGGCAGTGCGCCTGCCCTCAATTGCTTTCTCCAGACTGCACGCTCCAACTTCCTGGGTTCCTCGGCCTACGGTATGCGCAGTTGTTCTCTCAAAGGCATGACTCAGGTCGGCTCATCCATCTCGCTCACTGTAACCAAAACGAACGGCAGTGTTGTTCTTGTTTCATACACGAACCAGAATGCCACCGCCACCATCGAACAAATCGCGCAACAATTCGTGGCCCGGCTCAATGCAAGTTCATCACTGACGGGTGATGATGGTTTGGTGGCCGAGGATTTGTTACCCGGTTTCATGGGCAACGTTACCTTCAATCTTCGGGCGCGAAGTCCCGGTGCTGACGCATCTGGCATTCAAGTATGCTTGTCGGGCACCGGGATGTTGTTGGCTTCGCCTGCGTCCAACGTGGCTCTCGATCAAAATATTTCCGACCTGCGTCCGCGGAATCACCTCTACCTCACAGCCGGGATCGCAAATCTTACGGTCACGTTTCCGTTCGACACCACGAAGCTTGCGGATGGTTACCACCAGCTTACGGCGGTGGCGTACGAGGGCTCGCACGTTCGCACGCAGACACGTTGCACCACCAGTGTGCGGTTCGGCAACGGCCCGCTAACTGCCACGATTGCCATTTCAAACGCCACCGCCACGGCCAGTGTCCAGACCAACCTCCAGGTTTTCGTGACAGGTAATTCCAACTCCATCAAATCAATCCGCCTTTTCACCACTGGCGGCGAATACGCTTCAACCACCAACGTTGCTTCCGCTGTTTTTTCAGTCAGTGGTCCGGCTCTTGGGCAGGGCTTGCATCCGTTTTATGCATTGTTGAACTCTACAAATGGTCAGGCATTCAGAACCGAAACCGTTTTCGTGCGGTTGGTTTCTCCCTGACTCGCTTGAGCTTGCTGATAATTCTCCGGAAAGTCCGTTTTAACTTGGCTTCCGGCCTCAACTGTGGCTTTAATATGCGTGAATCAGTTAAACACAGATATTCAGTCTATGAGGCATGTTGTAATTCAGAGTCACCTCGCGAAGCCTCTGCGAGGTCAGCCAGTTCTTATTGGGGCGATTGCGGCAATTCTTCTCGGTGTAGTTGCAATTTCAATAGCCGCTGCACCAGCAGTTCAATGGGCGAAATCCGCAGGCGGCGTTTCCTACGACTACAGCTTCGGCCTGGCAGCAGACGCCGTCGGCAACTCTTTTCTCGTGGGAGAATTCCGCGAGACTTCCAATTTCGGCCCGCTCGCGCTTACAAATGCTTCGGTGGACACGTCTGATATGTACCTGGTCAAATACGATCCTGCCGGGAATCCCGTCTGGGCGAGAAGGGCCGGGGGAATATCAACGGATTCCGCCAAGGCCGTAGCTGTGGATTCGTCCGGCAATGTTTATGTCGCAGGAGATTTTAGCGGGACAGCGAGTTTCGGAACGAATGTTTTTACCAGCAGCGGCACTGAGGACATGTTCCTTCTCAAGTACGATCCGGCTGGGAATCTCCTGTGGGCCAGGAAGGGTGGGGGATCGGGACACGATTTCGGACTCGGCCTCGCTGCCGGCTCAAACTACTGCTATGTCGCCGGTACGTATCAAAACGTCGCCGCCTTCAGTGGCACCAATGTCAGCACTGCAGGTGGCTATGACATCTTCATCGCAAAATATGACGGTGCGGGCAATCTCCTGTGGATTCAGAGCGCCGGCGGAGCCGGCAATGATCAGGCCCTGGGTATCGCTTCAGACAATCTGGGTCGCTGCCGGGTCACCGGTTATTTCACCTCAACCAATGCATCGTTCGGCGGCGTGACGCTTACCAACGCGAGTTTGTTTTACACCGATGCATTCGTTTCCAATTATGATCCGGCGGGAAATCTCCTCTGGGCCGTACGGCTCGGCGGCACCGACAGTGAACAAGGGATTGCGGTAGCCACTGATGCTTCCGGAAACAGCTTTGTCACCGGCTTCTTCACGTCCACCAACCTTCCAACCGGCGCTGGCAACCTGACCAATCGCGGCGGCTCGGATGTTTTCGTGGCCAAACTCAACCTCTCGGGGAGCCTCCAGTGGATCAGTTCTGCGGGTGGCGTCGGGGAGGATATTGCGTCCGCAATTGCGCTCGATTCCTCCACCAACTCCCACATCATCGGCTATCATCGGGACAATGCCGTCTTCGGAAACACAACATTGACCAACTCGGGATTCGCGGGTTCGCTGGATGGCTTCGTGGCCAAGTGTGACAGCAGCGGAAATTTCGTCTGGGCAAAAAACATCGGAGGCTCTGACGATGAATCGCCTCTCGGGATCGGACTGGATGCTTCTGATAACATCTATCTCGCTGGCTCTTTCACCTCGGCTGGCGCAAAACTTGACTCTCTTACGGTCACCAATGCTGGCACCTCCGACATCTTCGTCGCGCGTATTGCACAGGAACAACCGCAACTGGGTGTCGTCAGAACCGCGAACTCATTGGTCATTTCCTGGCCGGCTTACTTGCAAGGCTTCAATCTGGAGAGTTCATCCAATACCGTTGCATCATCCATTTGGTCTCAAGTTTTGACGACCCCGGTTCTCGCCGGCGGGCAACGGTACGTCACGAACACCATCACGCCTGGTCAGAAATTCTTCCGGACGCGCAAACCCTGAGACGTGTTACCAGGAATGCCTGTCACTGGGTTGGCTGGTTTCAGGCCTGTAATTCAGCCGAAAGATTCCTTGTCCTCGTGTGGTTCCAGCTTTGAGATGGCTATCATTATCTCGTTTGCCACCTGCTGATAGATTTCCTTCAGTCGTGCCTTCGGGCAGGATTTTGCCTCGGCTCTTAATGCCGCAAACGCCATCGGCTTCCCGTATTTTACCGAAATGCGAAACGGGAGCGGAAACTTTTTATGACGTCCAAATGCCTCGTAGGTCCCGAACACGCGCACCGGAACAACCAGCGCGCTGGACTTGATCACAGTTAATCCGATTCCCGATCGCGCAGGTTGGAGTTTTCCATCCTTCGTCCTCGTTCCTTCCGGAAACAAAATAATCCCACCGCCTGCCAGCAACCGGTCGAGGATCGCTCGTAGTCCTGCCGCTCCGCCTCCCTCGCGATCCACCGGCACCGAGTTCCAGGAACGCAGCAGCCAGCCGATACCCGGATAGCGAAACAGGGTGTCGCGCGCGAGGTAATTGATGTCCCGTTTGAGACCTGCTCCTACCAGCGGTGGGTCAATGAAACTTGCGTGGTTCGACGCCATGATCACCGGCCCCCTGGTGGGAACGCGCTCTGCGTTGAACCACTTCGCCCGGCAGTATAATTTGTAGATCGTCCGGAAAAATCTCCAGCCGCAGTAATAGACAGGGTTCATCTTCCATCCGCCTTCAACCGCTTCTTGATGTCTTCGATTAACAGCCCGCTCGTCTGTTCACTCGTCATGTTCGAGTTGTTGATCACCTTCGCGCCGAGCGCGATCATCAACGGGGCGGCGGCGCGCTGGCTGTCCCGTTGGTCGCGCGCGGCGAGATTTTCGTTCACGCCTTCCGCCACGCGACGCTTTGTCCGCTCTTCGAGATGCGCATCAAGGTAATACTTGTAGTCTGTATCTGGGAAAACGTTGGTTCCGATGTCGCGACCCTCCATGACGAGATTGCCGAACTGGATGCAATCGCGCTGGGTGGCTTTCATCCAATCCCGCACCTTGGGCACCGCCGCAATCATGGAAACCGCCATGCTCACCTCCACGGTGCGGATTTCCTTCTCAGGAAAATAACTGTCCACGATCAACCGCACATGTCCGTCTACGCATTCGAGCTTCGTATGCCACTTGCGACACGCCGTTGCAACGGCCTTCGCGTCGTGAAAGTCAATGCGGTGCGACAGGCAATGCCAGGCCAGCGTGCGATACATCGCGCCGGTGTCCACATAGATAAAGCCCAGCGCCTTGGCGACCAGTTTGGCATTGGTGCTCTTGCCGCTGGCGCTTGTGCCGTCTATTGCTATGACGATTGGATGCTTCTTTTTCACAATTCAAAGTTACAAATTGAAGGTTGCAAGTTGGAGGTTGAAAAACCTGGCGTCTCAATCACCGACAACTTGGAACCTTCAACTTTCAACCTGAAACCACAGTCTCAATCCGCAAACAACTCATCCATTTCCAGCTTCCTTCCCGTGCGCCCGTCGCGAATCTCCACGCCGAGCCCATTGGGTGGCGGTGCGGCGAGTTTCTGGAAAAAGTTGGGAAAGGTTTTCTTCACGCACGCTGGATTCTTGAGTTTTATGCCCGGCACTTTCAACCCTAGAATTGCAAAGCACATCGCCATGCGATGATCGTTGTAGGTTTCAATCTCCGCTCCATGGAGGTGTTTATAAAACACCCTTAGATTATCTCCTGTCTCAATGATTCGTGCCCCGCACTTGGTCAATTCGGTGCGCAAGGCAAACACACGTTCACATTCTTGAAGGCGTAAACGACCAAGATTTGCAAATACAGTCGATCTTCGTTCGGAGATCATTTCAGCAGACGCGATGACTATCGCTGTCATAATGCTGTCTCCTAAGTCAAATTTGCGTGAAATCTTGGATGGAAGCCGTGATGCGTCGGCAAAGTAGCCCGTAAAACGGGCATCAATTTGCCAGCCGGTTATCGGCCATTCTGTAACAATGATCGTGGTTTGTTTGAAGTTCTTTGGATTTGCTTCGCTTGTTTCGGCAAGATTAACCATTCTGAGGAACCATTCTGACGATCGAGCCAACCAATTCGCTCCCCAAAAATAACTCCCACTGCTCGCATCCGGCTCGATTTGGAAACTTCCGCCATTCCACGGAAACACTTCCACCAGCTTTTGTGTCATTTGCACATAAGGCGCTTCCTCGTCGTCATCACCAACAACCTTGATGTCCCAGTTGCCGTGTCTTGCCGATAGAAATAAAGCCGAAGCAAACTGCGAACTCTCGTCAATACTCACAGTGCAACTCCGCACTCCGCACTCCGCACTCCGCACTTGTCCATGAATCACCGCCGGCAACTTGTCATTTGCCGACTCGACACGATAACCCAGTTCGCGGAGTGCCTTGAACAACGCTGCCTGCGGGCGCTCGTGCATTCGCGGCACGCCGTGCAGACGATAAACTCCATTCCCCAAACAAACCATCGCGGCCAGAAAACGCGCTGCCGTGCCCGCGTTGCCGACGAACAGCTCCAAAGGCTTCTCCGGCGTGCCGGCCTTGGGAATGTTTCCGCCCAATCCATTGACTGTGATCGTGCGATTGCAAAACTCCGCCGGATCGTTTTCCACGCGCACATCAAAACCCAGCGTGCGCAACGCCTCGGTCATCACCTGTGTGTCTTCGCTCCAGAGCGCACCCGTCAGCGTCACTTCGCCATCTGCCAGCGCTGCGAGGATTAGAGCGCGATTCGTGATGCTCTTTGAACCGGGCACGGTGATTTCCGCCCGCACCGGTTTATCAAGCGGGACGATTTCAATGAGATCGGGTAAGGCCATGTTTAACCGCGGATGAACCCGCCTTCGCACAGCTTTGGCGCGGCAAGCGCGGATGGACACGGATAGGAAACGGGGTTGACACAAATGTCACGAATCAGCACGAATTCAATTCGCGAAAACCCGTGAAAGTCGTGTCTCAAATATTCGTGTGTATCCGTGTTCATTCGTGGTTGATATTATTCCGATGATGAGGAAGCGCATTGCTCGCACCAGTTGTCGCGACGTTGTTTCGCAGTTTGAAAAAAACGTAACAAGGCATCGCCTTGCCCGGCGCGCAACATTGCACGCACGGTCTGTAGCTCTCGGAGAAAATCATCGAGAGCAGAACACAGGGCGGGGCGGTTCGCGAGCGCGATGTCCCTCCACATCTCAGGCGAGCCGGAGGCTACTCGAGTCGTGTCCCGAAATCCCGTGGCGCACAACTTGGCGATTTGCTTCGCGTTTGCCGGGTTTAGAACTGCTGACGCCAATGCTGCTGCAACGATGTGTGGCAAATGGCTTGATCGGCTCACCAATGCGTCGTGGGTTTGAGGACTCAAGTGCAGCACACGTCCACCGACGGATTTCCAGAGTTTTCCAACCTTGGAAACCGCCGCATGTTTCGATCTTTTCGTTGGCGTTACGACGCAGACTGCGCACTCGAACAAATCTTCGCGCGCTGCCATCACGCCGGTTTTCTCCGCTCCCGCCATTGGATGGCTTCCAACAAATGACCCTCCCGCTTTTGCGATGAGGGATTCAATCTCCTTTACCACGCTGCCCTTGGCGCTACCCACATCGGTGATAATCGCTCCCTTCTTCAGTGCGGGGAGCATTTGATTCACGAGCGGTTTCATCTGGGCCAGTGGGGTGCAAAGCACAACGAGGTCGGCATCCGAAACTGCGGCGAGCAAATCTGTCGTCGCAAAATCCACCGCGCCCGCCCGCTCGCAATCCTTCAAACTTGCCTCGCGTCGTACATAGCCGGCGACCAGTTTGGCGAGTTTGCGACGACGCAGTGCAAGTCCGAGCGAACCTCCGAGCAGGCCCACGCCGACGAGTGTGATTTTGTTCCAACGCACGCGGGAGGATAGTGGATGGAGGATGGAAGATGGAAGATTGTTTTGGCCGCAGGTCAAACGACGAATTCCAATTCCTGCCGGTGGGGAATAAGACTGCGCTCGAAGGCCTGGCCGAGAAATCTCCGGATGCTTTCACGACCTCGTTCGCCGTAGTCGAGCGTCCAGTGATTCACATACATTCCCACGAATTTATCCGCGAGGTCGCGGCCCATGTCGCGCGCGTATTGCAGCGCGTGCTGCACTGCTTCGGGCCGGTGATCAAGGCTGAACTGGATGCTGGCGGTGAGAACGTCTGAAATCTGTTTGCGAGTTTCCGGTTCGTGACGTTTGTGGATGACATTGCCGCCGAGTGGAAGCGGGAGGCCGTTGTTCTCACGTCCCCACCACACGCCGAGGTCTTCACATACCACCAATCCCTCGTTCTGATAGGTGAGCTGGCCTTCGTGAATGATCAGCCCGACATCAGCACGGCCTTCGCGCACTGCTGTGAAAATTTCGTCAAACGGCACAACGATGTAGTTGAAATCCTTGGCGGGTTTTCCGAGCCAGAGTTGCAAGGCCAGGAATGCACTGGTCATCGTGCCGGGCACGGCGATTCTCTTGAGCGTGATTTCTTCGAGTGAGAACTTCTGCTTTGCCACCAGCATTGGGCCGTAGCCGTCGCCCATGCTCGCGCCGCTTGGGAGCAACGCGTATTTGTCCGAGACATAGGCGTACGCGTGAATGCTGACAGCGGAGATGTCGAGTTCGCCGCGCGTGGCACGTTCATTCAAAGTCTGGATGTCCTGAAGGATGTGCTGGAACTTGAAGCCGTGCGAAGGGATCAACTCCTTCGCGAGTCCATAAAACATGAAGGCGTCGTCCGGGTCAGGTGAATGTCCGAGTGTCAAAGTCCGCATTTGCATCGCGGGATGTTATCAAAAAAGGGTTGAGGAAATGAACAACAAAGTCGCGAAGGCGCACTAAATGAAATTGTCACAGTTCGGCGATGCAATCACGGCAACGGTTACCGGCAGAATGCTACTGGCGGGTTGCCCTTCGTTGTGGGGCAGTTTCAGGATTCAGCGAATACGGAACGGCTGGATGGTCGAGGGTGATTTCAGCCATCCGTTGGGTTTCCGCGCTCATCACAAAGTAATGAACCTCAGAGAAGCCGACCTTGCTTACGATTCCCCGTGCATTGTCCAGAGTTGAGATCGGGTTTCTGCTGTCCACGATGACAATGACACGGGCTTCACGCCCTCTCCGCCTGATGATCACTCCCAACGCTTCCAAAAAAAGTTCGGAACGCACTGAGCGAGACTCGATCTCGTAGCTTGCTTTGCCGTTCTGAAACTTTACCTCCACAACCACAGGACGTGCATTTGTAGCCTCCGCCCGCGAAAGCCCAGGCAGCAACAGTATTGCGATCACGAAGAAAAGTTGCACCGCTTGAATGTTGGTTTTCATAATCATGCAGAACTCCGTTTTGGATTTCCCAGTTTGAGGATTTCAAATGTCGCTTCAATCTCAAGGACGAGCCGATTTTCTTCCCGCTTCATTTGGGTGCGCGCGGCTGGTTTGAGATCGTCGTGGCCCAGCAGGTGAAGAATTCCGTGGATTGCGTACCGGACAAGTTCAGATTGCCACAGAGTCTCAAACTCTTTTGCCTGCTTCACGGCGGCGTCAAGGCAGATGAATATCTCGCCCGAAATAATTGCTCCGGGTTTCGAGTTCTCGGTTGCGGGTTCTGAATGGTCGAACGTTATCACGTCCGTCGAGCCTTCGTGCTGGAGGAACTGCCAGTTGATGCGGGACATTTCCTTCGCGGCGACGAGATGGAAACAAAGGTCACAGCGCGTGATGCCAACTTCGGCCAGCGTACTTGCGGCGATTTTTTTCAGCAGGCGGGTGTTGACGCGGCGGACGCGCTGCCTGTTTCTGACCGTGATTGAAATCTGGCCGGCCGCGTTCATTCGGGCTTGGTCTTGCCGCGATGTTCCTCGTAGGCGCCGATGATGCGCTGCACGAGTGGATGGCGAACGACATCGCGTTTGGCAAACTCGATGACTGCTATGCCTTCGACGTGATTCAACACGCGATGAGCTTCGAGCAATCCGGAATGTTTGTGCGGCGGCAGGTCAATCTGCGTTTCATCGCCGGTGATGACCGCCTTCGAGCCGTGACCGAGGCGCGTGAGAAACATCAGCATCTGTTCGGTGGTGGAATTCTGCGCCTCATCCAGGATAATGAACGCGCCGTTCAGCGTGCGGCCGCGCATGTACGCAAGCGGCGCAATCTCAATCGTATTGCGTTCGGTGTGTTTCTGGATTTCCTCAACGGGCAGCATGTCGTGCAATGCGTCGTGCAGCGGGCGCAGGTAGGGCATGATTTTCTCATAGAGGTCACCTGGCAAAAACCCCAGCGCTTCTCCGGCTTCGACGGCAGGTCGTGTCAGGATGATGCGGGAGACTTTTCCTTCACGCAAAGCGGAGAGCGCCATTGCCACGGCGAGGTATGTTTTGCCTGTGCCGGCAGGGCCGATACCAAACGTGATGTCGTGTTTGCGGATGGCTTCGACATACTTCTTCTGGCCGACAGTCTTGGCGACGACACCGGGTTTGCGTTCGTGTGTGGTGACGCGGTCGTTGACCATGTCCTTAAGAGTGGCTGCACCTTCGTGCTTCACGACATTCAAGGCATGGGTGAATTCTCGATTGCGAATGTGCGAGCCGGACTTCAGCAGACTTTCCAGCGAAGCGAACAATTGTTTGGCGCGTTCGAGTCCATCGCTTTCGCCTTCGAGCTTGATCCAGCCGTCGCGGCAGGTCGCTTTCACGCCAAGCTGTTCTTCGAGTGACGCAAGATTGCGGGGCTCGCTGTTGTAAAGCTGCTGGGCGACGCGGGCGTTTTCGTAATGGAGGGTTTCGGTGGGCATGAGAAGGGTGTCAGATGCGGTGTGTCAGGTGTCAGGATTGTGCCGCGAGCGCAGCACGGAGTTGATTGCCAAGTTCGATGAGAGCTTGTGGGACAACACTGGTGTTTGCGATGACCGCCATGAAGTTCGTGTCCCCAAACCAGCGTGGGACGATGTGAATGTGGAGATGTTCCTCGATACCCGCACCGGAAACGCGACCGAAATTGATGCCCACGTTGAAGCCCTCGGGTTTCATTTCCTGAGTGAGAACATTCATGCAGCGACGGGCGAGCCGCCAGAGATCCGTGACCTCGTCATCGGTGAGGCCGTTCAAGTCGGCGGCCTGCTTGTAAGGGACGACCATGATGTGTCCACCGTTATACGGGTAGCGATTCAGCACGGCGTAGCAGGTACGGTCACGCGCGATGACCAGATTCTCCACGTCGTCACCGGACTGCGCTATGTGGGTGAACAGGCTGCCATCAAACTTCTTCTTTGGCGCGAGGATGTATTCGATGCGCCAGGGTGCGTGGAGTGATTCCATGCGCACAGGTTAAAAAGGCGCAGGGCGAAAGTCAAAGCAGGTGCGTGTGGCAACCGCAGGTTGTTTTTGCGAGCCCGGGATGACTACCGGGCTGCAAGCGCAGGCGTGGGCGCAACGGTGGCTGGACGTGGCTGCGATTCCATCCGGGCGCGTATGACGTAAACGAGCGCCTTGACGGAGAGTTCGACGAAGATGAACGGCTTTGCGATGAAGTCGTTTCCACCACTCATGGTCGAGTTGGCGCGGGTCTCGAAACCTGTCAGGCTGGTCACGAAGATCACGGGTGTCTTCCAGTGGCGCGAGAGGGCGCGGATTTTTGTGCAAAGCTCGAAGCCCGTCATGCCAGGCATGTCCACGTCGAGGAAGATCAGGTCGAACGGGTTTTCAGTTACCAGTTTGAGCGCGACGGTTGGGTCCTCGGCGCTGATGGATTTCAGTTTCGCCTTGTCGAGCGCGAAAGTGATGGCGCGTCGTGAAAGCAATTCATCATCCACCACGAGTACTCTGGCCTCGGTAATTACATCCGCGCCGGGAAGCGTTGCGCGATCAAACAACCATCCCAGAAAGTCAACCGCGCTGGCGACGGTTCGCAGCGTGGAGGGATTAAAGTTCGCCGGTTTTTCGCAGAGTTCCTTGAGCAGAGCTTCGAGTGCGTCCGTCAACTGGGCGATGCATGCCAGTCCCGCCACGCCGGCATTCCCGGTCAATGTGCGTGTGCGACGATAAAGTTCCCGGGCTTGTGTCACACGGGTCGTTTCATTGTCGGCTTTGGTGAGGTTCTTGATCAACGTGCGGAACGTCGTCAGCGTTTCCGGCAATGTTACGATGAAAGACTTGCGTAAATCGTCGAGGAATTCCCTGTCCGACATTTGTGTGGCGGGTTGCGCGGCTGCGGCAGGTCGGGTTGCCGGTGAAGACGCGGGTTCGGTGGCAATGCTGGTGCTGGCCGATCTCGACGCTGTGGAAGACACGGCTGGGGAGGGCGGGCTGCTGGCCAGTACCGTGCGGATGGCTTCGATGACCTGCTTGGGCGTGCAGCTTGATTTGCAGAGACATTTGGTCGCCCCGGCTTTCCACGCGTCCTGCACCATGTTCGTCAGGTAGGTATTGGACAAGACGATGATGGGAGTCTTTGAAAATCTCGGTTCCGAGCGCATCTTGCGGATGAATTCAACGCCGGTGGACTTGGGCAGCACGAGGTCGGTGATCAACGCGTCCGGCTCAAAACTATTGAGCAGTTCGTAGCCGGTATCACCATCCAGAGCGAGTTCGACGGTGTAGCCTTCCACCCGGAGTTTGTTGCGATAGATGTTGCCGACGATCTGGTCGTCTTCAATGATCAAAATCTTCTTCATTCTGCGTCAAGTTTTGGGTGCAAGGGCATTGCCAGCGGACTGGAATGGCGCGAGCGCGGCTTTGATGGCCTCGAACTCCGTCTTCACTTGTTCGCAAAGTTCGTTGGCGTTTTCCAGTTTGCCTTCGTCGCCCTGGCGTTCGAGTTCGCGCAGAGGCGGGACGATTCGCCTCATGCCGCACGTGGCGCTGGCCCCGGCGCAACTGTGTGCAACGCGTCGCACGTCGGTGGCGCGATTATCGCGGACGGCTGCAGCCAGTTCCTCCATCTGACCGGTGGTTTGCTTGATGTAAAGGTCCACGAGTTCGCGAAGATTTTGAGGATCGCCTTCGGAGAATTCGTTCAGCCGTTCGAGATCTATCGGTGGCACATCGCTGGCGGGTGCGGGTATGACGGCGATCTTCCCGGTGACTTCGGGCTTCAATGGATTGTCTGTATTGTTTTTCACTAAAATGTTCGGTCCCCAGCGTTCGATGACGGCGCGAACTTCCTCAGGGCGCACAGGTTTGGCCAGATAATCGTCCATCCCGGACTCAAGGCATTTTTCCTTGTCCCCTGTCATCGCGCTTGCGGTCATGGCTACGATGATGATGGGCGATTTGAAATTCGCATGGGCGGCCGGGTCCTGCTTTCGCGCACGAATCTGTCGTGTCGCTTCCAGCCCGTCCATCTCGGGCATCATCACATCCATGAACACCAGATCATACTGTTGCTTTTCGATGGCGGCAAGGGCTTCGACACCGTTGCCTGCGACAGTGGCGCGATAACCCATTTGTTGCAGGACACGTGAACCGACCTTTTGATTGATGACATTATCGTCACATAGCAGCACGCGGAGGGGCAGTCGCGCGGCGAGCGAAGGATCAAGTTTGTTGGTGGGAACAGGCACGGGTGCAGAGCGTGTGCCGGAGACGATTCTCAGAAGCGATTCCTGAAGCTGCACCGGCTTGATGGGCTTGGTCAGGCAGGCGGCGAACGATGCCTGCACAAAGTCCGGGCTGTCGCCGCGTATCCCCATCGAAGTAAGCAGCACGAGCGGCATCCTTTGGGCCTTTGAAATTTTTCTGATTTCGCTTGCGAGCATCAGGCCATCCATGCCCGGCATTTGCATGTCGAGAATGGCCAGATCGAACGTTTCCTCCGCGCGCAACCATTCCAGCGCCTGCAAACCGCTGTAGGCCGAGCGTGTGGTCATGCCCCACTTGGCGGTCTGCAACGAGAGGATGCGGCAATTCGTCGGGTTGTCGTCCACGATGAGAAGTTTCAACCCGGAAAGTTTCGGCTGCGCGCTGTCCACGCGTGGTTGCGCGGACTGTGGCGCGGCGTGCAGTGGCAGGGTGAAATGAAATGTTGAGCCCATGCCCGGTGTGCTTTCAGCCCACATTTTCCCGCCCATCAATTCCACAAGCCGGTTGCTGATGCACAAGCCCAGGCCGGTGCCGCCGAATTGACGTGTCGTGGAGGCTTCTGCCTGCACAAACGGCTTGAACAATCTCGGCAGGAGGGATGGAGAAATTCCAATGCCCGTGTCGCGTACGGTGAATTCAAACTGCCATGATTCCTCCGGGGATGACGGTGCCGCAGTTATTTTGACAATGGTCACCACTTCACCCTGCTCGGTGAATTTGACGGAGTTGCCGATGAGGTTGACTAGAATCTGTCGCAGCCGCGTCACGTCACCGAGCACAGATGTCGGCACGTTGTCGTCGAACTGGTAGGCGAGATCGAGTTTCTTTTCACTCGCGCGGGCGGCGAGCATATCGAGCGCTTCCTCGACGGTGTTACGCAGGTCGAGCGGACGATTTTCAAATTCTAGCTTGCCGGATTCGATCTTCGAGAAGTCGAGGATGTCGTTGATGATCGTGATCAGGGATTCGCTGCTGGAATATATTGTGTCCACGAAGCTGCGTTGTTCCGGTGTAAGATTGGTTTCGCGCAGCAATCCGGCCATTGAAACGACGCCATTCATGGGCGTTCGGATTTCGTGGCTCATGTTTGCAAGGAACTCGGCCTTCTTTCGCGCGGTGGCTTCCGCGGCATCACGGGCTTCCGCCAACTCACGGTTTGCTTTTGTAAGTGCATCCGCGAGACGTTTGGCGCGTAACACGGCGCAAAGGCGGGCACGCAGCTCCGACGCCTCGAACGGTTTTGTCAGGTAATCCGTCGCGCCAATCTGAAATCCACGCACCTTGTCCTCGGGACTGTTGAATGCCGTGAGAATAATCACCGGGATGGGTTGCGTTTCCGGTTCGGCCTTTAGTTGTTCGAGGAGATCGAAGCCGTTGATGTCCGGAAGACCCAGATCGAGAAGCACGAGGTCAACGTGCGAGTCATGAATCCGGCGCAGTGCGTCTTTGCCATTCGCAGCATGTGTGAGTGTGATGTTTGAATCGTGCAGCAGGTCGGCGAGCACTTCAGGTAGTGAAGCATCATCCTCGACGAGCAGGACATGAGCGGCGGGCAGATTTGTCATTTGGCAACGTTGCAAAATTTGTTTTGACTCAAAAACCAGGTACGAATTGCCTGCTGTTGAGCACGTTCAACACCAAGTTGTGTTGAGACCGTATCGAAATAGCATGACACGTGTGATCGAGTTGGCTTGGAAGGAGTGGTTGCAAAGGCCCATGGTGACGGCACAACAGTTGGCGCAAACAGGGTTGACTGGATTGTGGACAAGCTGTGTGGTCTTTAAGACAACCATATGTTTTGTTTGGGCGGCCCGGCTGCGCAATCCGTTTGAAAAAGAGCTACCTGTTTTCTGACGGGCTGCTACGCTTCGCGCCCGTTTATGAATGAGATACTCGTCATTGGACATCGTAACCCGGACACGGACTCGATCTGCTCGGCCATCGGTTACGCGGAATTCAAGCGGCGCACAGGAATGCCAGAGGCTGTGGCGGCGCGGTGTGGTGACACGAATGACCGCACGGATTTTGTGCTGAACACGTTTGGTGTTCCGGCGCCGAAATTCGTCGCGGATGTTTCGCCAAAGGTTCGCGACGTGATGCAGACACGCATCATGAGCGTGACATCCGAAACGACCGCCGCCGAGGCGCTGGGAATGATGGACGAACACAACATTCGCATCCTGCCCGTGCTTGATCAGGACAAGCGTTGTCGCGGCCTGCTCTCGCTGTTCAAGCTGACAAAATTTCTTTTCCCAACCGCCAACCGCATCATGGATTCACGGCGCGTGTTGTCCTCTCTCGCCAATCTGACACAGGTGTTGCACGGCGAGGTGTTCGTGGCCTGCGACATCGAGAAGGAGGAGGAACTCACGTTGATGATCGGTGCGATGAGCCTTGAATCCTTTGCGATGCGGCTGGATACATTCCCACGCGAAAAACTGGCCGTCGTGGTTGGAGATCGTTGGGACATCCAGAATCTTGCAATCCGCGAGGGTGTACGTGCCGTGATCGTGACCGGCGGGTTGCACGTCGAATCCAAAACCATCGAAGCCGCAGTGCGCAAGGGCGTGAGTCTCATCACTTCGCCGCACGACACGGCGACCACTGCCGCCCTGTGCCGCGCCGCCGTTGCAGTGCGCCACGTTTTGAACGAGGAATTCATCTGCTTTGGAGAGCACGTGTCGTTGGCTGCGGTGCGTGAGGAGGCGACGTCGTCCGGCTACCAGATTTTCCCCGTGCTCGACCAGCACGGACAGACCATCGGCATTTTGTCGAAGACGGATTTTCTGAAGACTGTCACGCGCAAACTGATCCTGGTGGATCACAACGAACTTTCGCAGGCCGTGCAGGGTGCGGATGAAGTAGAGATTATCGAAATCATTGACCATCATCGCATCGGGGCGCTGACGACGCATCAGCCTATTCTTTTCCGCAACGAGCCTGTCGGTTCAACAAGCACCATCGTGGCAGATTGTTTCTTTCGCTATGGCGTTGAAATGCCGAAGCCCATCGCGGGTCTGTTGCTGGCGGGACTGGTTTCCGACACGCTCAATCTGACTTCGCCCACGACCACGCCACAGGACGTCGAGGTGTTGAAGAAGCTTGAAACACTTTCGGACGTAAATGCCCGCAATTTCACGGAAAAATTGTTCGCCTCGGGATCGTTGCTAAATCTAAAGTCTGCGCCCCAGGCCGTGGCGACCGATTGCAAGGAGTACGCGGAGAACGGAAGGAAGTTCAGCGTGGCTCAGATTGAGGAAACGGGATTCGATCAGTTCTGGAAGCGAAAGGACGAGCTGCTCGCCGCATTGGAGGATCACCGCAAGCGACGAGATTATTTCTTCTCCGCGCTTCTCGTCACGGACGTGACCACACAAATGTCGTTGCTGCTCATCGTTGGCGATGCTGCGGTGGATGGGAAGATTGATTATCCCCGGCTCGAACCCGGTATCTTCGAGTTGCGCGACGTTGTGTCCCGCAAGAAGCAACTGTTGCCATTTCTCACTCACTGCCTGAAACGCATCCGGAGCGAGACCTGACCTTTCAAATTGCAGGGAACGCAGCCGCTGGACGAGGATGGTGACAACTGCTGTCCCCAATTTTTTCACGCCCTTGAATCGTCCCGCGCCGCCATTTCACTTGCTGCATAAAATGTGCGGGCCTATTGTCGCTTTAACGAAAGTCGCATGGAGCTATGACTGTCGCCGAACCTAAACTTCGAAATTCCCGCGTTGAATCCGCTGTCCGAAACAGCGTTGTCAAACCCGCCAACGTGATCTCGACGCTCGAACAACATATTCTTGTGGACGGCTTCAAGCTGATTTTCGACGTGGAGAAAAGTTCAGGGTCGTATTTCGTGGATGGGTCCAGCGGGCGCGAGTTCATTGATCTTTACGGTTTCTACGCGTCGCAACCCATCGGCTACAATCATCCGCACTTCAATCGCACGGACGTTCAAGCCGAATTGCTTCAAGCCGCAAAGGTGAAGGTTGCGAATGCCGATGTGTACACGCCTCAATTCGCCACGTTCGTCGAGACGTTCGCGCGCGTGATCGCTCTGCCGGAGTTGCCACGATACTTTTTCATTGATGGCGGCGCACTCGCCGTCGAGAACGCGCTCAAGGCGGCGATGGATTGGAAGGTTCGCAAGAACATCGCCGCCGGTCGTGGCGAGCGCGGTACAGAGATCATCCATTTCAAACACGCGTTTCACGGTCGCTCCGGCTATACGATGAGCCTGACGAACACCGACCCGCGCAAGGTTCAACACTTTGCCAGGTTTCCCTGGCCGCGCGTCAGCACGCCGATGTTGAACTTTGCGCTGCCTGAAAAGGAACGTCTCGCAGAAGTTGTCGCAAAGGAGAAGATTGCGGAGAAGGAAATCCGCGATGTGCTGGTCGCAAAATCCGTGGACATCGCCGCCATCATCATCGAACCGATTCAAGGCGAGGGCGGCGATAATCATTTCCGTCCCGAGTTCCTGCGATTGCTTCGGAAAATCGCTGACGAGAGCGACGTGTTGCTCATTTTCGACGAAGTTCAATCCGGCATGGGCATCACTGGCAAACGCTGGGCATGTGAACACACTGATGTGCTGCCAGATCTGCTTTCGTTCGGCAAAAAGTCGCAGGTGTGTGGCGTGATGGCCGGGCCACGACTCGATGAAGTGAAGGACAATTGCTTCCGTTTGCCGAGCCGAATCAGCTCGACGTTCGGCGGCAATTTCACCGACTACGTGCGCTCCGCTCATTACCTTCGCATCTACGAGCAGGAGAAACTGGTCGAGAACGCCCGAGTTAAAGGCGACTTTTTTCTCGAAGGCTTGCACGCTCTCTCTCGCAAACATTCGATTGTCACCGCTCCGCGCGGTCGTGGATTGATGCTCGCGTTTGATCTGCCGGACGCCGCCACGCGTGACGCTTTCTGGCGCGGCTGCTACGAGCTTGATCTGCTGGTCATCCGTTCCGGTGAACGCTCCATCCGTCTGCGACCCGTGCTTGACGTCAAGGATGACATCATTGAATTATCCCTCAAGATCATGAGTGACGAGTGTGCGAAGTTGAACCGGTAAATTCTCGTGACGAATCGTTATGGCGAAGAAACCTTCAAAGGTAAAAACAAAGACCAATTCTACTTCAGCCACATTGAAATCCCTCGGTCTCAATGCCGTGAATCCGGGCGTGTTCGATGGCGAGTGGCGCGGTTCAGGGAGGCTGCTGCAAAGTTTTTCGCCCAACAACGGGAATCTCCTCGGCGAAGTCCGCACAGCCAGCGCGAATGATTACGAACGCGCTCTCCAACGCGCCGCCGCAGCGTTCGAGAAATGGAAAACCATTCCTGCTCCAAAGCGGGGTGAAGTCATCCGTCAGCTTGGCAACGCCCTTCGTGTTGCGAAAAAGGATCTCGGCATGTTGATTACGCTTGAAGCCGGGAAGATCATCGCCGAAGGCCAGGGCGAGATGCAGGAGATGATTGACATCTGCGACTTCGCGACGGGCCTCTCTCGCCAACTTTGCGGACTCACCATTGCGAGCGAGCGTCCGAATCATCGGATGATGGAGCAGTGGCATCCGCTGGGTGTCGTCGGCGTGATCACGGCATTCAATTTTCCCGTGGCGGTATGGGCTTGGAACGCAGCGCTCGCCGTAGTTTGTGGCGACGCGTGCGTGTGGAAACCATCCAGTCTTACGCCGCTCTGTGCGATTGCGACGACGAAGATTGCCGAGCGCATTTGTCGTGCGAACAATGTTGATCCCGCGATCTTCACGCTCGTCATCGGAGACAGCGTCACAGTTGGCGAACGATTGCTTTCCGACAAGCGTGTACCGCTCGTCTCGGCGACCGGTTCGTGCCGGATGGGTGCGCGTGTGGCGGAAGTTGTGGGCAAGCGATTCGGCAAAACCATTCTCGAACTTGGCGGCAACAATGCCATCGTCGTTGCGCCGAGCGCGAATCTCGATCTTGCCACACGCGCGATTTTGTTCGGAGCGGTCGGTACAGCGGGGCAGCGTTGCACGACCACGCGGCGCGTCATCGTTCACGAAACTGTTCGCGACACGCTTGTCAAACGCCTGATTGCGGCCTATGAGCAGATTTCCATTGGCAATCCCGCCGACCCTGGAACTCTCTGCGGTCCGCTGGTCAATCAGCAGGCGGTTGCCGACATGCAGACCGCGCTCAAACATGCCAAAGCCGAGGGCGGCAAGATTTTATATGGAGGCGAGCCTTTGAGCGGTGAACAATTTCCCGGTGATTGTTATGTGCGTCCTTGCCTCGTCGGTGCGCGACATGACATGAAGATCGTCCACGACGAAACTTTCGCGCCGATTCTCTACATCATCGGCTATCGCGAATTTGAAGACGCCATCACATTCAACAACGAAGTTCCGCAAGGACTCAGCTCCGCCATTTTTACGAACGATGTTCGTGAGGCGGAACTGTTTCTTTCGGCGCGTGGAAGCGATTGTGGCATCGCCAACGTGAACATCGGTACGAGTGGCGCAGAAATCGGCGGCGCGTTCGGTGGTGAGAAGGAAACCGGCGGCGGACGCGAGAGCGGCAGTGATTCATGGAAGGCTTACATGCGCCGCCAGACTGCGACGATCAATTACGGCACGGAACTCCCGCTTGCGCAGGGAATCCAGTTCGGCTGACAATCCCGCCGTCTCGACGATGCGAAGCCCGGTTTCACGCAGAACTTGGAACTTGGAACTCGAAACCCGGAATCGCTATCGTGCTGCGTGCCGCCGCGTGAGCCGAGTCCAACATTGATGTCGCAACCTGTCACCGCCGTCTGGGGCGTGGGCGGTGAACGGGCGCGGTTGCTGGCACGACTTGCGATACATACCGTCGGCGATTTGCTTTTTCACAAACCTCGTCGTTACGAAGACCGCAGAAGGTTTCTTTCCATTCGCGAACTTCAACTGGGCGAGCCCGCGACGGTGCGCGGAAAAATCATCGCCGCCGGAGTGAAATCCTGGAGGAAGGGAATGCGCGCGATGTTCGAGTGCGTGCTGGATGACGGCTCCGGGCATTTATATTTGCGCTGGTGGCAGTCGCAGCCGTGGATGGAGGATTACTACGCCACGGGGCGGGAGTTCCTCGCGTTCGGCAAGGCGGAATCGCTCCGCCCGCGCACGTTTGATCATCCCGAGACGGAACTGCTCGAATCCGGCGAGGACGAATTCATTCACGTCAACCGCATCGTCCCGATTCATCCGCTCACCGAGGGACTCACCGCGCGTGCGATGCGGACGATTGTATGGAGGGCGCTGGAAATGACGTCAGGTGCGGGGTGTCAGGTGTCAGGTGGGAAAAAGCCTGACAGCCCGCACATCGCACCTGACACCGTCATCTTGCTGCGAGACATTCATTTTCCGGATGAGATGGGCGACGTGGAGAACGCGCGCCGGCAGCTCGCGCTCGGCGAGTTCATCGAGCTTCAGAAACAAATCCAACTAAGGCGGAAGATTTTTGAGTCGAAGTCGAAAGCGATTCCGTGCGGCGGCGACAACAACCGGCTTATCAAGCCGTATCTTTCGCAACTTGGCTTCAAGCTGACCGGCGCCCAGACCCGCGTGCTCCGTGAAATCCGTGCCGACATGAACGGCGAACATCCGATGCGGCGTTTGTTGCAGGGTGACGTCGGCTCCGGCAAAACCGCAGTGGCGGCGTGCGCGGCGTTGATGGCGGCGGAAAGCGGGTTCAATGTCGCGCTCATGGCGCCCACGGAGATTTTGGCAGACCAGCATTTCAGGAATTTTCAGCGATGGTTTGAACCGCTCGGCATCAACGTGGAAATACAGACCGGAAGCCGCAAAACATCAGGAGACGTGGTGCGTGGTGCGTGGTGCGTGAATGCAGAAGGGGCGTCCCTTGCGATTCACGCATCACGCACCACGCACCACGCCTCCATCTTCATCGGCACCCACGCGCTCCTGACCTCGGGATTCAACATCCCACGCCTCGGGCTTGTGATCATTGACGAGCAGCACAAGTTCGGTGTTTCACAACGCGAAGAACTGGTGCGCAAAGGAAATTATCCGCACCTGCTTGTGATGACGGCCACACCGATCCCGCGCACGCTTGGACTCACACTTTACGGCGACCTCGACCTTTCAACGATTGATGAGCTTCCCGCCGGACGCGGCAAGATCAAAACTTTTGTCCGTGCATCCGACAAGCTGCCCAAGGTCTGGGAGTTCATTCGCGGCAAACTCAAGGCGGGACGCCAGGCCTACGTGGTTTATCCGCGTGTCGAGGAGCAGGACACGGCGAACAACATCAAAGCTGT
>JABFSR010000137.1 GCA_013140495.1 Verrucomicrobiota bacterium | reverse complement strand
CCAGAGTCTGGGAATGTCGAGACAGCACCGGCTATTACATGAAGACACAACCAAATAGCTTCGGACCGAGTTGGAGACTCGTTGAGACGAATAGGCAATTGATTATTCATGCAAAAGTATAGAACTCTAATGGCAGTCAGCGGTTTAATCCTTAACGTCCTCTTGGCAATCTTCATGATTCTATTCGCGGTGAGGCATCCACATTGGGAAGAATTACAACTTTCGCCTGATGCTAGACGATTATACTACGAGAACTTGCTCCATATTTTGTGTGATAAAGCACTACCGTGTACCGCCGCTGGAATGATATTTTCAGGCATTTTATTTTGGAAACTTCGGAAATAGGTAAGTAAGTTGAAAGTGAGCTCGCATACGCCAACCAATGCACCGGACGTGCTATGAATTTTAACGCTAGCGCAGCTTTTCGATTACGAACCCCTCTGCGAGGGAAAGCTCACCTACTCAAACTAAACACCCAAATGCCTTGCCCGCCTCGTGGCACTGTCCCGGTCAACATAAGGGCGCGGTTGGGAGTTCTTCCTCAGCACGCCCGGTTCGCCTTCGGCCATGGATGCAATTGCACCAGCTATGTCGAGCATTAGTGTTCTCGCCCTGACACACGCAACACAAGAGCGATTTTGGCGTTTGCTCGCGTGATCTACTTGACGCGCCGCGTGTCGGGCACCACGCTGCCGACGTTTTGCACAGCTTTAAGAGTCCGCTATCCCTGTTCGTGCTGTTGGTCAGCGCACTGACTTCTGTCGCCGCGAACCCGGGTGACGAAGTTGTGGTCATTTACAACTCGCGCATGAGGGAGTCGAAAGCCGTGGCGGATTACTACGCCAAGCAACGCAACGTTCCCGCAAGTCAGGTCTTCGGTTTCGACATGGTGACTTCGGAATCCATGTCGCGGGCCGAATTTCGCAACAGTTTGCAGGAGGCGCTGGCAAAAAAGCTGACCTCGGAAAAGCTCTGGACCGTCGGCCCGAAAATGGTCGTTACAACGAACGGGCAACCCGCCACAGCGGTTCGTTCCGTGCTCGACAGCAAAATCCGTTACGTTGTGCTTTGCTACGGTGTGCCGTTGAAAATTCTTCCCGATCCGACATTGCGCGAGCTTCAACCAACGAATGCGCGTCCTGAGTTCATGCGTAATGAAGCCGCTGTGGACAGCGATCTGGCCTGTCTTCCGCAAACGCTTCACGCGATGCGTTTCAGCGGACCGCTCCAGAGTCCGTTTTACTCCGTCACCAATGCCGGCGCTCTGAGTCCTACAAACGGAATTCTCATGGTCGCGCGACTCGACGGACCCACGCCTGAAATCGCCCGTGGGCTTGTGGACAAGGCGCTTCAAGCCGAACGCGATGGATTGCATGGTCGGGCGTACTTTGACCTGCGCAAAATCAGCGACCCTGGATATAAGATTGGCGACGAATGGATTCGTAATGCCTCGGAAATCTGCCGTGCTCTCGGCTATGACATCTACGTTGACGAGAGCGGCGCACCAATCCCGGCGAGTTTTCCGATGAGCCAGATTGCGTTTTATGAAGGCTGGTACACTGAGAATGTCTTTGGTCCATTCACGCTGCCCGAAGTCGAATTCATGCCGGGCGCGTTCGCGTATCATCTCCATTCCTTCAGCGCTTCCTCGCTCCGCTTGACGAATCGAAGCTGGGTTGGCCCGTTGTTGCTCAAAGGAGCCACATGCACGATGGGTTGCGTGGATGAGCCGTATCTGGCCGCAACGCCAGACGTGGGCGCGTTCACCGGACGGTTTGTCCATTTTGGATTCACGTTCGGTGAGGCGGCGTACGCATCGCAACCTGTTCTGTCATGGCAGACCACGGTTGTTGGCGATCCTCTTTACAGGCCTTTCGGAAAACCTTTGCAGCAACTTCACGAGGAACTTGAGGCGCGCGGGAGCAAACTCGCGGAGTGGTGCTACGTGCGCATCATCAACCTCAACCGCGTTCGCGGTGTGGCGTTGAACGAACTCGCATCCGTCCTGGAAAGAGTGCCGCTCGCGAAAACAAGTTCCGTGATGTCGGAGAAACTGGGTGACCTTTGCACTGCACAGGGCAAACCTTCTTCGGCTATTTTGAATTACGAACGTGCGCTCACGCTTGATGTGACGCCACAGCAGCGAATCCGTTTGCGTCTCACGCTCGGTGAAAAACTGCTCGCCGCCGGACGTGACGAGGACGCCTATAACAACTACAAGAACCTGGCAGGCGAATCTCCGGACTATGCGGACCGATTGATAAACTATCAGAAGCTCGTGACTCTTGCGATCAAGCTTGGCAAAAAAGACGAGGCCGAGAAATTTCAAGAGCAGGTCAAGCGGTTACAGTGAGCAACTGAAAAAACATCAGTCTCTGCTGCTTGTCACCGCGTCCAAACAATGTCGCATCTGAACGCGTGACAACATGCAGCCAACTTCCTACTCTCCGCTTATGAGCGCTTCCACAACTCAACTCGATCAACTCAAGACGTTCACCACTGTCGTAGCGGACACAGGCGATTTTGCCACGCTCAAGGAATACGCGCCGCAGGACGCCACCACGAATCCGTCACTCATCCTCAAGGCCGCGCAGATGCCCGAATACGCCGCCGTCGTTGCCAAAGCCATTTCTGACGCGAAACAAACCGGCGCGAGCGGTGCGAAACTTCTCGGCGAGGTCATGGATTGTTTGCTCATTGCGTTCGGTGTTGAGATTTTGAAGATCGTTCCTGGCCGCGTCTCGACAGAGACGGACGCAAATCTTTCGTTCGATGCCGAAGCCCTCGTCGCCAAAGGCCGGCGTTTCATCGAATTTTACAAGAAGCAGGGCATCGCGCGTGAACGAGTCCTCATCAAGATTGCCAGCACATGGGAAGGCATCCGTGCGTGCGAAGTTCTCCAGAAGGAAGGCATCAACTGCAACCTCACACTGCTGTTCTCGCTTGCCCAGGCCGTCGCCTGCGCTGAGGCAAAGGCAAAGCTCATCTCACCGTTCGTCGGACGCATTCTCGATTGGTATAAAAAGTCCACCGGTAAGGATTACGCGGCGGCGGAAGACCCCGGCGTGGTTTCCGTGAAGGAGATTTACGCCTACTACAAGAAGTTTGGCCACGCCACGGAAGTCATGGGCGCGAGTTTTCGGAGCAAAGCCGAAGTGCTTGAACTTGCCGGCTGTGACCTTCTCACCATCAGCCCGCAATTGCTTGGTGAACTCAAGGCGGACTCGACGCCCATCGCCCGCAAGCTTGTTCCTTCGGAAGCCAAAACAAGCAAGATCGAGAAGCTCGATCTCAACGAAAAGAAATTCCGCTGGCTGCTTAATGAAAATCAGATGGCCACGGAAAAAACCGCCGAGGGCATCCGCCAGTTCAACGCGGATGCGATGAAGCTTGAGAAGTTCGTGGCGGCGAAGTTGTGAGCGTCACGAATTAAAGACGCCGGGATAGATTGTTCATCCCACTCGGCGGAAACTCGACATTTGGATTCGTTTCGTCTGAAATGAAGGAGATGTTTTCGCGCAGTCCAAAAAATCTCATCCGTCCGCTGGTTCATAAACTTCACGCCTACGTTCCCGGCGAACAGCCAAAGATCAACGGGTTGATCAAACTTAACACGAACGAGAACCCGTATCCGCCATCGCCAAAAGTGTTGCACGCGGTAAGAGCAGCCGTGGATGACCGGTTGCGGTTGTATCCAAATCCGACAGCGGAGCGTCTCCGCGCGAAGCTCGCGAAATTGCATCACTGCAAACCGGAGAACATCATCATCGGCAACGGTTCGGATGAATGTCTTGCGATGGCCGTGCGGGCGTTTGTTGAACCACAATCTGAGTCCAGAGTCCGGAGTCCGAAGTCCAGAGTTTCGGGAGCAACATTACAATACTTCACGCCGAGTTATTCGCTGTATCCGGTGCTGGCGGACATTCATGGAGCCGTAAAAAGGGCTGTGCCGCTCAAATCTGATTTCAGCCTGCCTGGTCTCGCGGCGTTGAAACGTGGCAGACAGTGGGACTTCGACGCCGCGCTCACACTCGTAACGACGCCGAATGCGCCGGGTGGTCGTGGTTACTCGACGCGCGAACTCGATGCGCTGTGCAAAGCCCAACGTGGCGTGGTGGTGTTGGACGAGGCTTATGTGGATTTTGCAAACGACAATGCGATGAAGCTCGCGCTGAGACATCCTCATGTGCTCGTGGCCCGGACGTTTTCCAAGGCGTACTCGCTCTGTTTCCAGCGCGTCGGTTATTTCGTTGGTCATCCGGAACTGATCGCTGCGCTGGACAAGATTCGTGACAGCTACAACGTGAACGGACTCGGTCAGGTGGCTGCCGAAGCGACGTTGGACGACCTCGGCTACTACCGCGCGAATTTCAAGAAGATCATCACCACCCGGACCTGGCTGAGTCGCGAACTGACGAGTCTTGGCTTCCGTGTGCTTCCGAGCCAGACAAATTTCATTCTTGCAAGGCCGCCGCTGTTTTCGGCGAAAGAATGGCTTCAAAAACTTCGCGACCGAAAAATCCTCGTCCGCTGGTTCAGCGCACCGGAAGTTCGAGATTACTTGCGCGTCACCATCGGCACGCAGCACGAAGCGGTGGCGCTGACGCGAGCCGCGCGGGCCATCCTGAAGGCAGATCCGTGACGAGCGGAGCATCAAGCTCCAACATCCAAGCACCAGAGAACCTCCAAGCTTCAAGCTCCAAGGTTGACGAGCACGACCGGTCGTTGCGGCAGGACGGTTCAGCAAACAATGCCGGAGGCGTTTTTGCAGGTTGGTGTTCGTAGTTTCTCTGGTGCTTGGATGTTGGCGCTCGTAGCTTTTACTTCGATCCGTTCTGCGCCGTTCGTGAGCATCTCTGTCTCCTTTCTGTTCACGCACCACGCACTACGCACCACGCGGGCTTGTTTTTAGCCAGAGGCATTTCTCCTGCTCAGTATTCCCCGTGTACCAGGAATTTTACCGCCTCACGGAAGCTCCGTTCGACATCACGCCGAACCCGCGATTCCTGTTTTACTCCGCGAAACATCGCGAGGCGTTCAATCACATCCTTTATGGTGTCCGTGAGCGAAAGGGTTTCGTTCAACTGACAGGCGAAGTCGGCGCAGGGAAAACGACATTGTGTCGTGCTGTGATGGAGCAGTTGGACGAGCATTACTCGACGGCGCTGATTTTGAACCCGGTGATGAGCGCGGATGAACTCATGCGCGCCATCGGAATGGAATACGGACTTCCGGTCAACGGTCTTGACCGCCTCAATACACTCGGGGTCATCAACCAGTTTCTGCTCAAGCAGGTCGCGCGTGGTCAGGACACGGTGCTCATCATTGACGAGGCTCAGGATTTGACAGACGACCTGCTTGAACAAGTCAGGCTGCTTTCCAATCTTGAAACCGACAATCGCAAGCTGCTCCAGATCGTTCTCATGGGTCAGCCGGAACTGCGCGACCGGTTGAACAATCATAAACTGCGGCAACTTCGCCAACGCATCACAGTGCGCTATCATCTTCCACCGTTGGATCGGCAGGAGATGGCGGAATACATCGGCCACCGGTTGCATGCGTGCGGTGGAAATGGCGAACCGTGCTTCACCAAACCTGCGCTCTGGCGGATTTACAGGTACAGCGGTGGAATTCCACGTCTGGTGAACGCGTTGTGTGACAAGGCGCTGCTTGCGGGCTTTGTTCATCAAACAGGGCGAATCAATTTCAAAATGGTGGGACGCGCCGTTCGCGAGCTGGAAGGAAACATCTGATTTATGAAACCGACCTCCTTCATTACAAGTTACAAGTTGAAGGTGGAAAATTCCAGCCACCTTGCGTGCGCCACAAACCTGCAACCTGCAACTTTCAACCTGCAACAATTCCAAAAGCCATGAGCCTTATCAACGAAGCACTCAAACGTGCGAAACAAACTCAAACTGAAACCCCGCCGCCGCCATTGCAGTTTCGCGGTGCGGATAAAAAGCAAAAACGCCGCGTGCTGCCAATCTTGGTTGGCGCAGCGGTCACATTGATCTTCGTCGGTGGCCTTGCGCTGTTGGCGGTATTGTTATTCAAGCGACAGGAGTTGCGATTGACCGCAGGTGCGCGAACAGCACCGCCGATGTCTGAGGTGTCACAACAGTCGCCGGCAACAACACCTGTCGTTGCAACAGAGTTACCTCCTCCTGCACCAGGAAAGACGAATGATGTAACCGAAAGGTCGCCGGCTCCTTCGGATGGAACAGGGCCCATACCTACATTCCCGGGAGAGTATAAGACGAACAGCCTTCCTGTGTCGGTGCAGATCGAACCTGCGAAAGCGACATTGATCAAATTGCAGGGCATCCTTTTCAATCCCGCGCAGCCTTCCGCTATCGTAAACGGCAGGACGGTGTATGTCGGCAACGTGGTGGGAGGTTCTCGCGTGACCCGGATCACCCAGGAAACAGTCACGCTTGTCAGTGAGACAGCTACCAATGTTTTGAGTTTGTCAGAGTGACGCAGGTGCTCCACACTGCGTTGCCCATGTTGAAACACACAAGCTGCAAACCATGATTGCGTCCTTCCGCCGCAACATGGCAAGGTCGCCAGAATACGCGCGCTTCGCGCCGCTGTTCATCTTCGTCATCATCACCTTTGTCGGCGGACTGATGGGCGGCGACTGGAAGTTCTGGGGCTACATGCTCAAGGTGGTGGTGGGCGCGTGGCTGGTGTGGGAGATGCGCACGTTCGTTCCGGAAATGCGCTGGGCCGTCAGTTGGGAAGCCGTGGTGGTCGGGGTGGGCATCTTCGTGGTCTGGGTTGGTCTCGATCCGCATTACCCTAAAATCAGCCTGCTGTTCAAGGACACTCCAGAAAGCATCTGGAATCCCTTCGCCAGATTTGGCGAAACCAGCGCGTTGGCGTGGGTATTGATCGTAGTGCGCATTTTTGGAATGACCATCATAGTTCCGCCGCTGGAGGAGGTTTTTTAC
>JABFSR010000171.1 GCA_013140495.1 Verrucomicrobiota bacterium | reverse complement strand
GTCGAGTGTTGGTCGGCACGAAAAAGGGCGCGTTCATACTGACGGCGGATGGTAAGCGCCAGAATTGGGAGGTCAGCAGACCGCATTTCGCGGGCTGGGAGATGTATCATCACAAAGGCTCGGCGGCGGAACCGAATCGCATTTACGCGTCGCAATCGAGCGGGTGGTTCGGGCAGATCATCCAACGCTCGGATGACGGCGGCAAAACCTGGAACACGCCCGGCAGTAGCCCTGAGGATTTGAAAGGCCCGGAGGGTTTTCCCAAAGGCGAGAGCAACAAGTTTGTGTACGAGGGCGAGGTCGGCAAACACATGTGGTATGACGGCACGCAGCATCCGTGGGAGTTCAAGCGCGTGTGGCACATCGAACCGTCGTTGACCGATCCCGACACGGCTTACGCGGGCGTGGAGGACGCGGCGATTTTCAAAACGACGGACGGTGGAAAGTCGTGGCAGGAAATGGCGGGCTTGCGTCAGGCGAAGGGGCATCTCTGGCAACCGGGCGCGGGCGGCATGGCGGTGCATACGATCATCATTGATCCGAAGAATCCCAAGCGCATCTACATCGCGATCTCGGCGGCGGGCGCGTTCCGCACGGAGGATGGCGGTCTGACGTGGAAGCCGATCAACAAGGGCTTGAAGTCGCAATTCGAACTGCCCGACTCGGACGCGGACGTCGGCCACTGCGTGCATCGCATCGCGTTGCATCCGTCGCGACCGAACGTGCTCTTCATGCAAAAGCACTGGGACATCATGCGCAGTGACAATTCGGGCGATCAGTGGACGGAAGTGAGCGGCAATCTGCCAACGGACTTTGGTTTCCCGATTGATGTTCACTTCCATGAGCCGGAGACGATTTATGTCGTGCCCATCACGAGCGATTCGTTGCATTACCCGCCGGATGGGAAGTTGCGCGTGTATCGCAGCAAGACCGGCGGCAACGAATGGGAAGCGCTCACCAAAGGTCTGCCGCAGAAGGATTGTTATGTGAACGTCCTGCGCGACGCAATGGCGGTGGATTCGCTCGATGATTGCGGCATTTATTTTGGCACGACGGGCGGGCAGGTGTATTGCTCGCCCGACGGCGGGAATAACTGGAAGGCTATTGCGGAACATCTGCCGGCGGTGTTGTCGGTTGAGGTGCAGACGTTGAAATAGGGCGGAAATGTTGAACCACGAAATACGCGAAATGACACGAAAACGTTTTGGAGTGCGGTGGCAGAGCGTAGCGGCGACACCGCTTTCCGCATGTCACAGTGAATGCCAAAGCGGCGTGGCGCTTCGCTTCCCGCCGCAGTCCAAGACGCAGTTATGATCCGCGTCGTGCTGCCATTTCATCTGAAGAACCTCGCGCGCGTGGATGGTGAAGTGCAGCTTGAGGTGGGTAGCCCGGCCACAGTGGCAGCGGTGCTTGATGCGATTGAAACGAAGTATCCGGCGTTGCGCGGGACGATCCGCGATCATGGCACGTTGAAGCGACGACCATTCATCCGCTTTTTCGCGTGCAAGGAAGATTTGTCACTCGACTCGCCGGAGACTGTGTTGCCCGAAGAAGTCGTGAGCGGCAAAGAACCATTTCTCGTCATCGGTGCGATGGCTGGCGGCTAATTTTGAAATCCCGAACCAATAATCCAAATCAAACATGAAAAAATATCCGCCCATCATTGCCGGCATTCTCCTCGGCCTGTTGTTCATCATGTCAGCCGTGGTCGTGTTGTTTAATCTCGTCAAAATGCCGCCGCCACCGGAAGGCTCGCCTGCGGCGATGTTCTTCGGTGCGTTCGGCCCGACGGGTTATCTGACCTTCGTGAAAATCTTTGAACTCGTCGGCGGTCTGTTCGTGATGATTCCGCGCCTGCGCAACTTTGGACTGCTGCTGCTCGGCCCGGTCATCGTGAACATCGTCGCGTTCCACGTCTTTATCGGTGGCGGCTTCAAAGATTTTTTGAACCCGATGCTGCTCATCATCATCGTGCTGTCGTTGTATCTGCTCTGGGTCGGACGGAAGAACTTCGCCCGTCTGCTGAACTGAAATCAAACCAAAGGAAAAATTATGCTTCCCGTTCTCTTTGCCATCGCGATCATCGCCATCCTGCTATTTGTCATCATCGCCGGGCGGCCTGAGGAATTCACCGTCATGCGGTCGGCCCAAATCGCCGCGCCGCCGGAAAAAGTTTTCCCGCACGTCAACGAACTGAAGAAATGGGACGCGTGGTCGCCGTGGGCGAAGCTTGATCCGAATTGCAAGATGACCTACATCGGGCCGCCCGCCGGAGTGGATGCGAGCTATAGCTGGGCCGGCAACAACAAAGTGGGCGAGGGCAAGCTGACAATCACGGAAAGCGTGCCGAGTCATCTGATCCGGCTGCGGCTGGAATTCCTCAAGCCATTCAAAGCCACGAATACGGCGGAGTTCAAGTTCACGCCGGAGGGCGGGCAGACGCTCGTGACGTGGAGCATGACCGGCAAGAATAATTTCTTCTTCAAGGTGTTCGGCTTGTTCATGGATTGCGACACCATGGTCGGCAAGGATTTTGAGAAGGGACTGGCGGGCTTGAAATCTGTTGTTGAATCCACTGCGGGGGCAACGTCATGAGCACACCCGCCGAAAAATCCGATTTCCTGCTGCTGTTCCGCGACACGATTTGGGATCAGGCTCTCACGCCCGACCAACTGCGAAAGGTTCTCGATGACTGGCGCGTCTGGTTCGAGCGCCTCGTCGCGGAGGGCAAGTGCCGGGGCGGATTGCCCTTGTTGACTTCGGGCAAGGTGGTGTCCGGCAGGAACGGGCGGACTGTGGCCGACGGGCCATTCGCGGAATCGAAGGAGAACATCGGCGGCTATTTTCATCTGCAAGTGGCCGACGAGGCGGAAGCCGTCCGGATTGCGCAGCAGTGCCCCGGACTGGAATACGGCTGCGTCGTCGAAGTGCGGCCGGTGGGCGAGCGCATCACGCGACGGCTGGGCGCGAATCCGCAGCTCGAACAACTCGCAAAGTCCGTGACCTCCTCTTGAACACGTGACTCAGTCTGAGGAGACGAATGCCGCGCCGTCGCTCGTGGATATTCCCGGGCTGACGGAGCACCTGTTCCGGCACGAGGCGGGCAAACTCGTCGCGGTGTTGACCGGCATCTTCGGCATTGAGCGGCTGCAACTGGCCGAAGACGTGGTGCAGGAGGCGATGGTGCGGGCGTTGCAGACGTGGCCATATTACGGCGTGCCGAAGAATCCCGCAGCGTGGCTGACCCAAGCCGCAAAGAATCTCGCGCTCGACACGCTGCGCCGCGAAAAGACGTTTCAAGAGAAGCAGCCGCAGATCATTTCCCACATTGAACAGTGGCCCGGTGAATCCGAAGGCGGCCACTCGCCGACGTTCGAGAACGAGATCAAAGATGACCGGTTGCGAATGATGTTCGTATGCTGCCACCCGCTCATCTCGCAGGAAGATCAGGTGGCACTGGCGCTCAAAACACTTTGCGGATTCAGCCCGGCGGAAATTGCAAAAGCCTTCCTCACCACCGAGGCCGCCATTGCCAAGCGGCTCACGCGCGCGAAGCAGCGGATTCGCGAGGCGCAGATTGCGTTTGAGATTCCCGAAGGCGAGGAATTGTTGCGCCGGCTCGACAGCGTGTTGCAATCGCTCTACCTGCTGTTCAACGAAGGCTACAAGGCGTCGAGCGGCGATGCGCTGATCCGCGAAGACCTATGCCGCGAAGCGATTCGGCTGACCAGCCTGCTCGCCGAGCATCCGGCAGGCAATCAGCCGAAGACGCACGCGTTGCTGGCATTGATGCTTTTGAACGCCGCACGGATTCCATCGCGGGTGGATGGCGAAGGCAATCTGTTGCGTCTTCAGGAACAAGATCGCGCGCGCTGGGATCAACCGATGATTGCGCGCGGGATGTTTCACCTGGCGCACTCGGCGGCGGGCGACGAACTCAGCGAGTATCACTTGCAGGCCGGGATCGCGGCGTGTCATTGCGCGGCACGCGACTACGCCGCGACGGACTGGCGGCACATTCTCGAAATGTATGATCGCTTGATTGAATTTGACGATTCACCGGTCGTGGCGCTCAATCGTGCCGTGGCGCTTGCGGAAGTTCACGGCCCGCAAGCGGGGATTGAAGCAGTTCAGGCAATTCAAAACCTGCAATCACTGGAGTCCTATTATCTGCTCTACGCCGTGCTGGGGGAATTCGAGTTGCGCTTGAATCATTCCCACGCCGCCGCCGCGCACTTCCGCAAATCCCTGCAACTGGCGGAGATCAAATCAGAACAGATGTTCCTCGCGAAACGTCTCCAGGCTTGCGAAGAACAAGTTCCCACCTGAACGGACGCTGGGAATTTGCGGGCTTCACTTTTTCAAGTGCCAGTGTTTGAAAACAACCTGCCGGACGGTTTGAACCGCTGATCGGATAAGGCTGGTTCCACGCATCGAGCAATAGAAAACTTTTGAAAGGTCTTGAGTTGACGGTGCGATTACTGGATAAACCTCCAAGCCTGAACATGACTCAAGGTTTTTAACCCGATTCCAATTTGAGCAGGATCAGTTTTGTGATGTAGCAAATGAATTATTCAATACGTTTCAGCCGGGGCGCCCTGGGGTTCTGCTTGCGGCAGACTTTGGTTCCAAGAGCTGTTCTTTTATTAGGATGCTGCTCGCTCCTTTTTGCGCACGGCGTCATGGCTGCTGATGTCGTGCGAGTTTCAGAGTGGAAGCTGACGCTTCAGGATTTCGGCCGGCTGGTGGTGCAGAATAACGAGACGTTGCAGGCGAAAATGCTGGAGGTTGAGATTGCCCAGCATCGCTACCGCGGCGCATACGGAATGTTCGAGCCGGAGATGTTCACGACGGCGCAGCACGAGGAAAACAACAGGCGGAATACTGCCGAGCAGGCTTCCAGCCAAACGCCTCTGAGTATTCTCCAAAACGACAAGGATGTTTTTCGAGAGAAGAACAACATTTACACGGGTGGCATCGAATCCCTCCTGCCTACAGGTACACGCCTGCAACTTGGCTATTCACTGCGGCAGCTTGAAAACAATCTTCAGATCGCCCGCGCTTTACAACAAAATCTTTCGTTATCCAATCTTGTATCGCCCGAATACCAGTCCTTCGTGGGCATCACCCTCACCCAACCACTCGCGAAGAATTTCGGACCCGCTTATACTCTGGCGGAGATCCGCGTCCAGGCCATCAACTCTGACATCGCGTTTCAGGAGTATCGCCGACAGTTGATGACGCTGCTCACGACTGCGGAGGCGGCATACTGGAATCTGTTTCTCTCGCAGGAACAGGAGCGCAGTATTCGCGAGTCCGTCTCCGTGGCCGAAACCGTCTTGCAGGATGCAAAGACCAGACGGGATGCGGGCAAGGGCGCGGATCTCGACGTGCTTGAAGCTCAATCAGCGTTTGCATTGAGGCGTGCCAAACTTTCTGAGGCACAGCAACACCTCCGTGAATCCGCCAATCAAGTGCTGTCAATGATCGGCAACTCAGCCGCCACGACGAACGGTATTGTTCGTACGGTTGATCGCCCGGAGGTGCTGACCAACTCGGCCACATTCTTCGAGGCGTGGCGCAGCGCGTTTGACTTGAACCCTGACTACCTTGCGGCGCGATACCGTTGCAAGCTGGAGGGAGTTCGCATTGCCTATGCGAACAACCAGCTTCTGCCACAAGTGGATTTCAAGGCCAGTTATGGGTTGAACGGCCTAGGTGATTCTCCCGGCACATCATTCGCCGATGTCGAACGTCAGGGATTTCCGTCCTGGAGCGTGGGCATGGAGCTTCGATTTCCCCTCGGCGGTGGCATCAAGGCCCGGAACGAACGCGACGCGGCCCGCCTGGGACAACAGAAATCGTTGCTCGAACTGAAGTCACTCGAAACGCAGATTGCCAACGCCACGCACACGGCCCTCTACAAGATAGAAGGTCGGCGTGATTCAATTCCAGAATCTCAATCGGTCGTAACCTACGCACAAAATCTGTTGCAGACCGAACTGGCGCGGTTTGAGGTGGGAAAAGTGGAAAGCCGCAAGGTGCTTGAAACCGAGGCGGCGTTGTTTGAAGCCAGGATCATGCTTGCCGAAAACCTCGTGCAGTATCGTCGCGCGTGGCTTGAGAAGGAGCTGGTCGAAGGTTCGGTGCTGAAAAATCGCGGGCTGGACATGACCCAGGAGGAATTGACATCGCGCACCCGGACGCTGTTGCGCGGCGGTGGGTATGTCGGCGGCACGCTTGAGAGCAATGCGCCGAGAGTGACCGAGGTTCTTGGCGAGGAGCCGGGTTTCAAAACACCGTCAACTCCGCCGCAGACCGACGATTCAAACCTGCGTCGTGCCCTGCGCGAAAGTTTGAAGGAGACCAAGCCTTGAAAATGTTCAGCCCAAACATTTGTCCATCGCTGCCACTTTCGTTCTGGCAGCGCCAGGCACGAGCTTTTCGAACAGTTCAAACTCACCAACGCTTTTCCATGAAAAATCCATTTACCCAGATAGTTGCCGCTTTGTTCATGGCGATTGTTTCGACCCACGCCGAGAATCCGCCGGCACCTACCGGCATTACCGAACCGTTTTTGCACGTTACCTTGAGCGCGTCCGTTGCGGGAATTGTCACGGCCAGACGGTTCAAGGAGGGCGATACAGTGCGTGAAGGCCAGCCCATTCTCGAACTGGACAAGACGCTCGAGGAAATTGAAACGGCCCGTCGTGGCGTGATCGCGGACGAAAAGAAACGCGATTATGATTCAACTGCGTTGCTGTATGAAAAGACAAAATCCGTTTCCAAGGAGGACCTGCTGAAGAAGGAATCGGATTACAAGGTCGCCGTTGCGGAACGCGACATCGCAGCCGAGCAATTGCGCCGTCGCATCATCACCGCGCCGTTCACCGGCCAGATCACCGACATCCTGGTTGAATCTGGAGAAGCGTGTCAGCCCTACCAGCCGATCGTGCGTGTTGTGGACACGAGTCGTTGTTACTTCGTAAG
>JABFSR010000243.1 GCA_013140495.1 Verrucomicrobiota bacterium | reverse complement strand
CTTCCTTGCGAAGTTCCGCCTTCATGCGAACGAGTTCCGCTTCGCTGGCCTGCCGCGCCTTTGCGATGATGTCATTCGCCATCACGACCGCTTTCTGCGTCTCTTGCTCCTGAACTTTCGCGGCGGCAGCACGAGCTTCTTCGATGGCCTTGGTGGCCTGCTGACTGGCCTGCGTCAAAATGTCCTGCGCCTTTACTTGAGCTTTGGCGAGTTCCTGCCGGGTTTTCTCGGCGTTCTCCAAGCTTTCAACGATCTGCTTCTTGCGCATTTCCAACATCGCGAGCAACGGCTTGTAAGCAAACTTCGCCAGCACGAGCGCGACGATGATGAACAAAACCAACTGCGAAACAAACAGGCGCGGCTCCCAACCGAATTGGCGGGCCACAGCAACTGCGGGATTCTCTCCTTCAGTCGCGGCTGCAAATAATGGCATCAGATTCATACTCTAAAAAATTGTTGGCTGCGACGGTTCGCGTCGCAGCCAGTTGGATCAAGGCTTTGGTGAGTTCTGAACCAAGTAGATCGCGAAGAAGGTGATACCTTCCGCGAGCGCCGCCAGGATGATCGCAATGTTGCGAATCTGGCCAGCCGCACCGGGATTACGTCCCGTGGCTTCCGACGCCTTCATACCTATCAGACCTACGCCAATGGCTGAACCGAGAGCGGCCAAGCCGACGTGAATGCTACCAATCATTTTGTTACCTTTCGTTGTGTTGTATCCAGTCGCCCCGGCAGTCTGGCCACCGTCTGACGACCGAAATTGTTTAATGGTGCGCGTGCTCTTCGCCCGGACCATGTTCCTCATGCGAGCAGATCAACAATGTGAAAACTGCCGTCAACAGCATGAACACGAGCGCTTGAACGAGACCGACGAGCAATTCGAGAAAATAAAACGGCAACGGAATCAACCAACTGAGCCACGGCACGAGGTTCATCATGGACTCCAAAACGTTTTCGCCTGCGAAGATATTACCGAACAAACGGAAGCTCAGTGACACCGGGCGGAAAAGGATTGAAAGCGTTTCAAGAACACCAACGAACAAGAAGATCGCCACCATGAACCATTTCATGAAGCCTTTGCCGTCCGCACCCGGCGCGAAAATATGTTTCAAGAAACCAATTGGGCCATTCGCTTGCAATGCCCAGACGACCCATAGGAAGAAGAACAGAAGCGCCATCGCGCTGGTCATGTTCAAGTCCGCATTGCCGCCACGAAGCCAGGGTTGAAACTCGTGCGATCCATCCGCGCCGGTCACATTCCAACCAATCGTGCCAACACCGGGAAGCAACCCAAACCAGTTTGTGAACAGAATGAAGAAGAAAATCGAACCGAAGAACCAGAATGTTTTTTTGACCAGCTTGTCGCCGAGAATCTCCTGCAGGAAATTATACATGGACTCCACCAGCCACTCGGCAAAGTTTTGCAGATCCGACGGAATCGCCTGCACATTCCGACTGACCAGTTGCGCGAAGAAGACGATGCCCAAGGTGACGAGAATGGTGACCACCATCGAATTCGTAATCACCACCGGCCCGATGCTGAAAACTTTTACGGCGTAGGACGGAAGACCGTGATGCTCGGTGTGCGCTGCATGTGCGGCATCGGTGACATGAGTTGCTGCTGCTTCACCCGTCGTACGAGTCGCTTGCTCCGTAGAGGAAGCCGCGTGTTCCTGCGCAACCAGCAAGGTCGGCAGGGCCACGAACAAGACAGACGCCAAAATGATTTTAAGCAAACGCATCGAAAATCTGAAACCTCGTCGCACTGGAGCGTTGATTTACGCCAATTCCGGGCGACGAAAGGACGCGCAGGTTGCCCGTCTGTGAAAAACTTCACAAGATTTTTTTCCAAGAATTTTGACTGACCTCAATGGATTAACCAGAGGTTATGTGAAGATTAGGCCAGTCAATCCGGACGGATGTTTCAAGTCCGCCGCAACTTCGAGATTGCTCCCGCCAGCAAGAGAGCGATTCCCAGTGTGCATACAATTGCCGCACCAGTGGGCAGATCGTTCCTGAACGACCAATACAGCCCTGCGCCGCTCGCCAGCGTGGCCACGAGCCAACCCACCAGCAATCGCATGGGCAACGAGCTTACGAGAAACGTAGCGCTTGCCGCCGGCACGATGAGATACGAGAACACCATGAGCACGCCGCCGACCTGCACGAAGCTCGTCACGATCAACCCAAACAGAGCGTAGAAAAGAAAATCCCAGAACAGGACATTCAATCCACCCTGCGCGGCGTGCTCGTGGTCAAACGAAAGCTTGATGAACTGTTTGCGGAAAATGAAATGCACCACGGCGATGACCGCATAGAGCGCGACGGTTTTTCCTATCTCCAGCGGTGTCACGGTAAGCAGATCGCCGACGAGTGTTCGTTGCAATTCCTCTTTGCCATGCGGGCTTTTGCTCATCAACAAAATCCCCGCCGCCGCCGCGACCACGTAGATGATGCCGATGAGCGCCTCCTGCGGCACGCGGGCGTGTTTATGCGGACGTGTGAACGTGAACACCAGCGCGCCTGCCAACGTGAAGCCAAGTGACCAGAAGTAATTGTGAGGGTCATCGGGTTCATGACCAAAGTACAAACATACGCATGTGCCAAGCGTTGCCACCTGAGCGAGCGCAAGGTCAACGAAGATCACTTCGCGTTTGATGATGTGCAGGCCGTAATAGACGAGGATGCCAGGCAATAGCAAGCAGGCCACGAGCGGCCATTTCATTACAGATAAGATTTCAGTCATAATTTTGTCTTGTTGCGACGCTCGCTCTCACCCCGGCCCTCTCCCCCGAGGAGAGGGAGAATCATTTCCCGCTTCACGCAATTTCGTGCGGCGGGATTGGCGAGCGGCGCACTCGTGAAACAGCGAGTGCCGCTGCCTGTTCCCTCTGCCCGGGGAGAGGGTCAGGGTGAGGGCGAGCGTTCATCATTTCACTTCTTTTCCGTGAGCGCATTGGCAATCGAATTCACCAGATAATCCAGCAGCGCGATGTAGCTATCCGTTCCCTTCACGCCGCCCGGCATTTGCGCCACGTCCACGACTTTGGCGTCGGTACTGCGCGCCACGGTTTCGGCGGTTTTCCTGTTGAGATACGGATCAACGATGATCACGCGCGCGCGCTGCTCTTTCATCTTGGCGATGACGTCCGCCAAGTGTGCAGGCGACGGCGGAATGCCCGGCTTCGGTTCGAGGAACAAATCCATCTCCAGCCCGAACCGCTCCGCGAAATACGGCCACGACTTGTGATACGACACCACCTTCGCGCCCTTGAACGGTGCGAGTTTCATCTGCCACTCGACGAGTTTGGCGTCGAGCGTATCGGTAAATTTCTTGCCGTTTGCGCGGAACGTATCCGCTGAACTTGCGTCGAGTTTGGCGAACGCATCCGCCAGATGTGCCGCGATGATTTTTGCATTCGCCGGATCAATGATGAAATGTGGATTGCCCATCGGATGAATGTCACCCTCCGCGCGCGTCAACTGAGACGGTACTTCCAACATGTGAACACCTTCGTTGCACAGGATGCGACCGGGTTGACCGGACGCGAGCTTGGCGTTGCGAGCACCCGTGAGCAGCGATGGCAACCAGCCAACCTCCAATTCCGCTCCACCTTCAATCAAAGCGTCCGCCTTGTTGAGCTTCACGATAAAGCTGGGTTTCGCGTCCACGAAATGCGGGTCTTCCGTGGGACGCGCGAGCGTGGTGATTTCAACTTTGTCGCCGCCGACTTCCTTCGCGATGGCTCCGAGGTCGGGCGTGGTGATAACGATGGTTAGCTTCGCCTGCACGCTAAACGCGAGCAGGGCTCCAAGAGTTCCGAGCAATAGTTTTTTCATAATTCGATTCGTGTTAATTCGTGAAATCCGCGTCTTAAAATTTATGCGCCGCGTGTGCGCCCAGCAGGAATTCAAACTGCAACCAGACCGAGTGGTCCGTGCCAATGCCATCCCGGTCGTCGTAATTGTATTGCAACCTAATCTTGGAAAACTCCGTCGGATACCATGTCAAATTCGGTGAGATACGCCACCGCATTGCACGCTCGGCATCCGCGCCGTATAAATCTTCGTACGCTCCCATTTTCGAGTGCGTGACATAATCTCCCCGCAAACCAGCGACCCATCCGGGATGGAAACCGTAAAGAAGTTGGGAATAAAATCCCCAGTCCGTGAGCGTTTCGCGCGGGGCAAAATCGGCCACTGAGTCGCCTGTCAGATCAAGGGTTGTCGAAGCGCCCGCCTGATAACGACGCAACATCCCTTCCGTCTGCCAGCTCACGAATGGAAAACCCGCGTGGGCGTTCGCTGGTTTCCATTTCCAGTATATGTCCATGCCATAAATCTGCGTGTCGGTATCCGCGCCTGAACCGTTCGGTCCGAACGCTGCAGACGCACCAGCCAGCAACGTCTGCGTATCCGACAAATCAAACGAAGCCGCATAGCGCGTCGAGTAAAGCATATCTCCAGCAGTCTTCACGCGACCCTGGGTGTTGACGCGGCCAAGAAATCCTTCACCGCCGTGATCGTCTCGGAATCCATTCGCTGTGCCGCCCTGGCTGTTTTGCACGCCGAAGAAGAGTTCAGAATAAAATGGCGTCGGTACAAGCCATGAAAATCGTGCGCCTGGATTGCGGATTCCATCCTCGCCGAGCAGACGACCGCTCACCAGCGGCGCATCCACAAAGCCCCATGTGTGCGGATGCTGTGTGTTGATGCGACCGAACTCGGTGAGGTATTGTCCTGCCCGGATCTGAAAATTGCCCGGAAGTGAAACCGTCTCCAACCATGCCTCCTCCAATTCAATGAACGACTCGCCGCCGGAGTCGAGTTGGAAAACGATGTTTGCATTGCCACGGAAGTATGGATCAACCGCTCCTTGCAAGTTTAACTCTGCACCCTGCACGGTAAACCCGCGTTGATTCGGATCGTGCCCTCCGAGTTGCGTGCCTCCTTCAATATCGCTCGCCGTTGAACCGCCTGCTGCAAACGTCGCAACCATCCCAATATCCATGTACGCTCCTCCTTTGGACACACGCACGGGATCGGATGGCTTCCATGTGCTGGCCGCTGAAGGAACGGTTTCAGCGATCACCGGGACTGGTGCAGCGGGTTTTTGCTCGATGCTCCCGAGCTTCTGTTCGAGCGCCTGCATCCGCTCACGCATTTCGCGGAGTTCCTTTCGCAACTGCTCGACTTCGTTTGTTTGCTGCGCGCCGACCGCACCAACGGCCAGACCTGTCACAACCAAAATAACCGACCACTTCAAAATTTTTCGCTTCATAAATGTTTCTTCCAAAGATTTACCGGCACATCACAAAGTGGACATGCCATAACTAAAAAGGGTTGAACGAATCCTGCCCACACGGGCCGGACCAACGACAAAGAATCAAGACTGGGAAGAAACGGAAGCAGGGGGACCACGGGTCGGAGCAACCAAAAAGTCGACCGCGCGCGGCTGAGTGGTTTGGAAGCAAGGAAGTGTCCAAGCCACGGACAACCAAGCGAAAACTTCTGCCACATGGACAACCGGAGACTCCATCTGCCCTTTGGCAACGGTACAAACCGCGCAGGGAGCGTGGTTGTGGGATGCGTCGTCGTGAAGTTTGAGATGCAGACCATAACTCGCCGTTGCCAGCGACATGAGTAAAACCAAGGTCGCCATGAAACCCGCCATAGCAGGTCTGACCAAACTGGGTTTTAACTGTGAGACCGTGTGCATCTGCAATTATTTCAGCAAAGTCAGTGCCGCAGCACAAGGCTTTTGCGGGCCTAATCTACACTGACACCAACTCCCAAGTCGGAAACAAACCTGATGCCTTGTCCCAGGTTGAAAATAGAGGCCAACCTATTCTCCTGTCTCAAGGCAGTCATTACAGGCACTCCCCCCGCACCGTTCCGTCTAAGCAGACAATGTCGGTGGTAACCCTGGCACATTCGCAGTATTGGCTTGAGCTACAAGCGCAATATCCATTGTCTCCGCGCGCTTGTGCGGCGCGTCTTCTTCCTGGTCCACGGGATTCGCCATCGGCGTTTCCAGACTCATTGCCGTCGTGCCGGTTTCAGTCACGGGATGCGGGTCGTTCGCCTTGTGGAATTTCACGCTCACGATTTTGCTCACGCCGTGCTCTTCCATCGTCACGCCGTAAAGCACGTCGGCCATGCCGATGGTGCGCTTGTTGTGCGTGATGATGATGAACTGCGAGTGATCAATGAACCGTTGCAACACGCGGATGAAGCGGTTGATGTTCGATTCGTCCAGCGGCGCGTCCAACTCGTCCAGCACGCAGAACGGACTTGGCTTCACCTGGTAGATCGAGAACAACAGCGACACCGCCGTCATCGTTTGTTCACCACCGGACAACAGCGTGATGGTCTGCAATTGTTTGCCGGGAGGTTTCGCCACGATATCAATGCCCGATTCCAGCACATCGTTTTCGTCCGTGAGAATCAAATCCGCTTTGCCGCCGCCGAAGACCTCGGTGAACATCAGGCGGAAGTTGTCGCGAATCTGCGTGAACGTCGTCAGGAACATCTCCTTCGTCTGCGTGTTGATGCGATTGATGACTTCCAGCAACTGTGCCTTGGCCGACACGAGATCGTCGTGCTGCGTGGTGAGAAATTGATGCCGCTGCTCGGTCTCCTCGTATTCCTCGATAGCAACGAGATTGACCGGGCCGAGATCGTCCAGCTTCTTCTGCAACTCTTCCACCTGCTTCGCCACAGCGTCCCAATCCGTGCCCACGCCGCTCTTGGCCATTTCTTCCGGCGTCATCGTTTCGACCTTGGCGGGACCTTCGTCCGCGTAGGTGATGGTGATGCACTCGCTGCGAACATCGTCAAGATTGAGATGATACTTCTGCTGGATACGCTCGCGGAGGTTCTGCGCGGACATGTTCTTCTGCGCCAATTCCACCTCGATTGTACTGCGTGATTCCTGCAACTGCGTCAACCGCCGGCGCTGTTCGCGCAACGATTCGTCGCGCGTATGCACATCCGCTTCCTGCGTCTGCTTGCGCGAGAATAATTCCGCCGCCTGCGCGTTCACCTGCTCGCGGTCGTGGGCGAGGCGTTCAATCTTGCTCTGCGAAT
>JABFSR010000042.1 GCA_013140495.1 Verrucomicrobiota bacterium | reverse complement strand
CGAACATGGCCGACGCGGTTGCACAAACCACACCACCCCTGCTTTCAACATTCCTGCGCCCGGGGACGGGCGCACTCCGCGAGACCGGCGTTGTGAGCGTGACGGAGAATGTGGCGCGGTTCATCCGGGACGGGTTGACGGAGGAATACACGGTGAGTGTGGACGGTGTGCGACAGGATTTCATTGTGGAACAACGGCCCGGCGGCGAAGGCGAACTGCGCGTGGAACTGGACGTGGCCGGCGCCAAGGCCGAGCCGCTGGTGAATGGTGTGCGCTTGGTGTTGGACGGTTCCGGACGCAAGCTGGCCTACAATCGCCTGCGCGTGGTGGATGCCACGGGCCGCGCGTTGCCCGCGCGAATGGAAGTAGCGGCGGGCGTCTCGCCTGCCGTAGAGGGCGGCATCTTGCCGCCCGGAAACGGCGCACGAACGACAAAAGCGTCCGGTTTCCACTGCGATCCATTTGCAAGGTCCGGTATTTCCGCCGGGCTGGAAGCCACGGCTCTACGGCAGGCGGAGACGCCTGCCGCCACGCGACTGGCCGTGCTGGTGGATGATGCCGCAGCAATCTATCCCGTGCGCATTGACCCCACCTTCAGTGACGCGGATTGGGTGAGTCTCAATCCCGGCATCCCAGGTGCAAACAATGCCACATATGCAGCGGTGATAGACGATAACAGCAATCTGTACATAGGCGGTGTCTTTACCGCAGTCGGCAAAGTCGCAGCCAAACGTATCGCGAAATGGGATGGCACCCAATGGTCGGCACTCGGATCAGGCATGAGCTCCTCCGTCTTTGCCTTGGCGTTCAATGGAACTAATCTCTATGCTGGGGGACATTTCACCACTGCGGGCGGAGTGCTGTGCTACGGCATTGCGAAATGGGACGGCAGTACGTGGTCATCCTTGGGCTCCGGATTTGCGGGAGGCAGTTTCACCGCCAATGCCTTGACAGTGAGCGACACCAATCTCTACGCCGGAGGAGTATTCAAGTTTGCAGGTGGGGTGGCGGCCACCAACATTGCGCGATGGAATGGCATTTCATGGTCGGCACTAGGGCTAGGGATTACGGGGAATTCCCTCAGCGTCGGAGTTAACGCACTTGCAGTGAGCGGTACCAACCTCTACGCAGGCGGAAGCTTCAAGAAGGCGGGAAGTGTTACGGTAACTAACATCGCGAAATGGAACGGCAGTGAGTGGTCGTCGGTTGGTATCGGTGTGAATAATTCCATATACGCTTTAGCAATTAGCGGAACCAATCTCTACGCAGGCGGAAGCTTCACCATCGCGGGAGGAGTGTCTGCTAATTTCATTGCGAAATGGAACGGCACCGCATGGTCATCTCTCGGTTCTGGGGTGAACAGCCAAGTAAGATCGTTCTTCGTGGACGGCACCAATCTCTACGTTGGTGGATTTTTTGTGTCCGCAGGCGGGGTTCCGGCCAAGAGCATTGCACGCTGGAACGGCAGCGCGTGGTCATCAGTTGGCGGAGGGATGAACTATTCCGTCCGCGCGTTAACAGTAGAAGGCAACAAACTATTCGCAGGGGGAGAATTCACTACAGCAGGTGGGACTAACGCCAGCCGCATCGCGGAATGGAACGGCGATACATGGTCGGCCCTCGGTTCGGGGATGAATTCCGATGTCTATGCCCTTGCGGTTAGCAGTAATGACCTTTACGTAGGAGGCTCATTCACGACGGTAGAGGGGACTCCCGTCAACCGCATCGCAAAATGGAATGGGAACACATGGTCGGGCGTCGGCTCAGGGATGAACTCCGATGTCTATGCCCTTGCAGTTAGCGGCACGAATCTTTACGCCGGTGGAGGGTTCACTATGGCTGGTGGCGTGACAGTGAATGGAATTGCGCAATGGGATGGCAATGTATGGTCGCCACTCGGCTTGGGAGTAGATTATTTGGTTCAAGCTCTGGTGTCGGACGGCACAAATCTTTATGCCGGGGGAGTCTTCACAACTGCAGGCGGAATCCCGGTTTCCAATATCGCACTTTGGAATGGCAGCACTTGGTCGGCTCTTGGCTCGGGGATGAACGGAGAAGTTGAGGCGCTGGTCGCAAGCGGCACTAACCTCTATGCTGGAGGAAGGTTCACTATAGCAGGTGGGACTAACGCCAATAATGTCGCCATTTGGGACGGTGATACGTGGTCGTCCCTCGGCTCCGGGATAGACGGTGGCGTCAAGGCACTTGCAGTAGCTGGAGACAATCTGTACGCGGGGGGATTCTTCAACACGGCAGGTGGAGTTTCGGCCAACAATATTGCAAAATGGGATGGTAGTGCTTGGTTAGCGCTTGACTCAGGGATGAACAATACAGTCCGTGCGTTGGCCGTGAGCGGATCCGATCTTTACGCCGTGGGCGACTTTTCCACGGCGGGCGGAGTGATGGTAAATTACGTTGCTCGATGGGACGGGAGTACGTGGTCGCCTCTCGGCTCAGGAATGGACGATTTCGTCCATACCCTTGCGTCCGACAACGCCGGCCATCTATTCTTGGGTGGAAGTTTTGCCATAGCCGGGACAAACCTCTCGCCCTACATAGCGCAGGCAAACATCGGCGCGGCTCGGGGCCGGTTCAACAATCTGGCCTATTCTCCAACCACCGGATTCAGTTGCACGTTTCTTGATGGCAGCGTGGGTCAACCTTACCGCATCCAAACTTCGTCATCACTGGCCGCTGGAGCTTGGACAGATTTCACAAACTTCACCTACACCGCGCCCGTCGTCATCAACGTCCCCACCGCAACCGCCACCAACCAATTCTTCCGCGCCATCACGCCTTGATTTGTAGCGGCGGGCGTCCCCGCCTGCCGTAGAGCCGTGGCTTCCAGCCCGGCGGAAAAAGCCTTACCCAAATCGAGCGCGTTGGAATCTTCCTTCGCCTCCAATCATTCTCACCTCAATCCGGGCGGCGGGACGCACGCCCTTTACGTCAGGCAAGATGCCCGACGCTACAGCAGCCAACTCATTCTTCCGCGCCATCACGCCTTGATCCGTCAACGGCAGTCAACGCAAAGTCGCCAAGACGCAAAGACGCAAAGAAACGGAAGGCAGAGGCCGGAGACAAGCACTTGACGCGAATTTCGCAAATTGACGCGAATTCCGATCAGTCCGTTTCAATTCGCGCTAATTCGTGAAATTCGCGTCGAAGTTTTCCGGTCATGTTCATCCAAAGGACAGCATGAAACATCTCCGCGCAACCGGCGTGAGTTTATCGAGTCCCAATGCCTGGCGTCTTTGCACCTTTGCGCCTTTGCGTTGATCCGCCTCCGTTTTCCAAGCCCGCCACCAACCAATTCTCCCGCGCCATCACGCCTTGATTTGTAGCGGCGGGCGTCCCCGCCTGCCGTAGAGCCGTGGCTTCCAGCCCGGCGGAAAGAACCTCACGTCAACCCAACGCGTTGGAATCTTCCTGAGCCGCCAAACATTCTGACACCAAATCTGGGCGGCGTGACGCACGCCCTCCACGTCAGGCAACATGCCCGACGCTACGACCGCACTCCGCGCTTGCCGCTCATGCGGCTGCCTGACACTTTTTCTCCATGCCCGAGTCTGATCCAATACCAAACCCACTGGTTGCTGGACTCCATTTTCGCGGCAAACTTCCGCACTTGAAGAAGGAAGGTGCGGTTTATTTCGTCACGTTTCGCCTCGCAGATTCGCTGCCCTCGCACGAAGTCGCCCGGTTGAAACATGAACGCCAGGCGATTCTCGAACAAGCTCGCGCCGGCAAAAGCCCGTTGACGTGGCATGAGGAGGAGCAATTGCTCGCCTGGTATTGTGACAAGGTGGAAGCCCTGCTGGACGCCGGACACGGCGCGTGTTGGTTGAGCAAACCGGAAGTTGCTGATCTGGTCGCGGGCGCGTTGAAACATTTCAAGGGTCAACGCTACGAACTCCGTGCCTGGGTTGTGATGCCGAATCATGTTCACGCCGTTGTCTGGCCAATGCCGGGCCACACGCTGAGTGACATTCTCCACAGTTGGAAATCCTTCACGAGCAAGGCCGCAAACAAGCTGCTCGGTCGTACCGGAGAGTTCTGGCAGAAGGAATCATTCGACCACTGGATTCGTGACGACTCAGAACACGCACGGCTGGTGGCTTATGTCGAGAACAACCCGGTGAAAGCGCGCCTTTGCAAAGCACCGGAAGATTGGAAATGGAGCAGTGCATACGAACGGTCGCAAGCTCTGTAGCGGCGGGCGTCTCCGCCTGCCGTAGAGCCGCGGCTTCCAGCCCGGCGGAAAAAGCCTCACGTCAAATCAGCGCGCTGGAGAATTTCGTGAGCCTCCAAACATTCTCACGCCAAATCCGGGCGGCGGGACGCGCGCCCTCTACGTCAGGCCAGAGGCCCGACGCTACATGCCGATGCTACGGATCAATTCGTCAAGAACGACACATCGCCGGAACTGAGTTTCAACATGTCCGGGAGCTTTGTGCCGTCGAGTTGCAGCACCAGCGTGTTCACGCCGGGTTTCAGGTCGGCGGTGAATTGTGCGCCTGCCTTGACGGGCTGGCCGTTGACCCAGGCTGCTTTGACTTCGCCTGCAAGATTGAACTTCGCCTGGCCGCCCTTTGTGGATTGAAACTGCGTCGCCGCGTAGAGACCGCGTGTGTAGTCGCCACGCGATGGGAACGCGGCTTCGCAAACGGACTTCGGCAACGTCCCGTTCACGAGGGAGATCGTCGGCACCCAGTCCTTGAGCGTGAAGTCGCCTTTGATCGTGCGTTCCACTCCGAGCGGTTCGTTCTGCCAGGTGACCTGGTAGAACTTCCAGAAGCGCGCGGCGCCGCCTTTGGCTGCGTCATAGTCACCGGGCCGGCCGAGTTGCGCGAGGAACTTGATGAGATCGAGTCGTTCCTCCGGCAGCAGGGCATCCACCAATCCGCCGGGCATCAGCGATCCGCCATTTTTGCGCTGGGCGATGTTGTTCTTCGCCACGGACACGTCCTGGTTGGCGGAATTGCGGATGACGACTTCATTCTCCGATTCCCTGATAACGATGCCGCTGAATTCCTGGTCATCTTTGGTGGTGATGTTCACCGAGTGGAAGCCCTCCTTGATCTTGGCGTTCGGATAATACAACGACTCCACGAGGTAATCCGACGGAGCGCTCGCACCGATGCTCGTCAGGTCCGGACCAACCTTGCCGCCTGCGCCGCCGATGGAGTGGCAGGTCATACACGCGAGTTCGTTGCGACGGTAAACCAGCTCCCCGCGCGCGGCGTTTCCTTTGGCGAGGGCTTCAGTCGCCAGAGCCTGAAGTTCGGCGGGTGACATCTGTTGGGCGGAGAGCGTGAGGCCTGCAATTTGCATGAGCGCGGAAACGAGTGCGGGATTTCGTGTGCCCTCCTGTGCAACGCGCAAACCAATGCGCGCGGATTCCTGCGGCAGGCCTGCCTTGGGCAATTCTGCTGCGAGCTGGTCGCCCGCCTTGCGGATGCCGAGCAACGCGCGCCAGAGCGCGGCTGATTGAGCTTCGTTGGTAGTGATTTTCAACGTGGTGATGATCTCGGGCAGCGCAGCTGCGAAATCCAGACCAGCGAGCGCAGTGACGGCTTCTCGTTGGATTTCCGGAGTGGCGGCGGAGCTTGTGAGTTTCTTCAGGTCGGCAATGACATCGCTGCCGCCAATGTCACGCAGCGCGGCAAAAATGGCAGCACGTTCATCCGGCTGCATGGGTGGATTTTTTATCGCGTTCACGCTCCCAAACAACTGCGGAATCGATTGCCCGAGTTTCCATGTGCCGGCGAGTCGGATGGCGGCGGTGCGGACTTTCTCATCGTTGTAAAAAAAAGTCAGAGATAGCCCGGCGAGATCGCCTTCGGGCTTCACGCCTCGCAGGCGGGCCGCGTTGCCGAGGGCGTTCATGGCTCGAACGGAGGCAGCGTCGTCAAAGCCGCCCGTGAGCAACTGATCGAACATGGGCCGAAGTTGTTTCGCATCACCGGCCGACCCAACGAGTTCAATCCAGGGTCCGGCGCCGTCGCGTGGCAACAGTTTGTTGCCGGTGATCTGACTGAGCACTTCGCTGGCGAGCGCGGGCTCGATGGCTTTGAGACCGAACTCAAGCTGGGCTTCGCGGCCCACGAGTTTTGTTCCGCCAGATTTGAGCGAGGCGATCCACGGTTCGGCAAGTTCGTTGACGGTGAGCCAAAGCGCATAGTCGAGGAATTGATCCATAGGTTTGTTGAGCACGCTGAAGGCGAGGTCGGCGGCGAGCGAGGTGTGGAATTTACCGAGAGCCCGCACGGCTTCGAGGCGCACACGGGGATTTTCATCGGTGACGAGCAAGGACAATCGAGCGAGCGCGACATCGGTGGTCACTGCTGGCGCAGATTGGTCGTCGGGCGATGCCCAGTGGTTGAGCACGCGCGTGGCTGCCGCGCGGACGCGTGCATCTTTCGCGGCGAGAAGTTCTGTCAGCAATGCAGGTTGCGGAATGTTGAAGGCCTGATGCATCCACAGAGATTGGAGCCGGGCCGTTTCAGCTTTCTGGTTCTTGGTCCACGCGCTCAGGTCTTTTCGGACCTTGTCCGCACCGCGTTCGACGAGGATGCGTCGGGCGCTTTCAACTTCGTAGCTGTTTGGCGAGGTCAGTTTGTCGAGCAGTGCGGGGTTCTTCAGCTTTGTAAAATCAACCTTCGGCACCAGCGGACGACCTTTCGCCGTGATGCGCCAGATGCGGCCATGCTCCTTGTCGCGACGTGTGTCGCGGAAATCCACCTCGCCGTGCTGGATGATTGGGTTGCTCCAGTCTGCAACGTAGAGCGCGCCGTCTGGTCCCATTTTCAGGTCAATGGGCCGGAACGTGTCAGCAGTGGTGCGGAGCACGTCCGGCATTTCCTTGGTGACGTAACCCGCCGCCTGATCGCTGATTTTGAACCGCACTACGCGATGCGCGCGGAAGTCGCACGTGATCATGTCGCCCTGCCAGTCGCCAGGGAACTGGCTGCTGCGGATGATTTCGATGCTGGCGAATTTTGGGTAGCTACCGGGGCTGACGCTGTTGAGGATGCGCCGTGCTTTGGGTGCCGTGACGTAGCTCGCGCCGGGCAGACCGTAATTGATGCCGCCGCCGCCCGCGCCATCCGTCAGGAAAGATTGGCCGAAGTCATCAAACTGGTGACCCCATGAGTTGACCCAGCCGCGAAAGAGAATTTCCATCTGCTGATCCCTCGGGTCAAAGCGAAACACTCCGCCGCCTTTCAACCGCATCACGCCGTGGGGCGTCTCGGTGTCCGTGCGGGTGTAAATGGACTGGCTCATGTAGAGCCTGCCATCAAAACCCCAGCGTAATGTGTGCAGGTTGTGATGTGTATCCTCGGTTCCAAAACCGCTCAGCACGATGCGTCGTCGGTCTGCCTTGCCATCGCCATCGGTATCTTTGAAGTGAAGGAGTTCCGTGCTTTGGGCAACATAACAGCCGCCGTCACCGGGCTCGACGCCGGTCGGAATCAGCAGGCCGTCGGCAAACACAGTGGCTTTGTCGGCAAAGCCGATGCCGTGGGTGTCTTCGAGAATGATGATCTTGTCGGTGGCGGCCTGTCCGGGCTCGATTTGCGGATACACTTCGGAGCTGGCCACCCAAAGCCGGCCTTTTGGGTCAAAGTTCATCTGAATCGGTTTGTTGAGCAACGGGTTCTCGGCCCAGAGCGTGACTTCGAATCCGTCGGCGACCTCAAAATTCGGATGCGGTTGTGGAGTGTGTTTGGAAATGAGATTGCCCACACGACGCGGGACTTCAGGAACGCGGACATCAGGGTTCAATGAACGGAGTTGAGCGATGCGTTGCTCCTCGGTGGCGATGAATGCGTCGAACTTTGGAATCTCCACGGGGTTCTGACCTTGCTCGCCTTTCCGGAAGCCAAAGATGTAAGCCATGTTTGCAGGGCGTGAGCGATGGAAGAACCACTCGTTCTTGCGCAGGATCGCTTCACGCAGCGGCTCGGCAAGGTTGCGGCCTTTGGCGCTGCTCCACGCGCCGCTTTTCCAGCCCAGACCTTTTTCGATTTCCTGCGCGGCCAGGATGTAGCCGTAGCTGGTCAGGTGGATGCCGTTGTCCGTCCAGGCAACCTTTGAAGAGCCTGACAGGCCTTCCATGGAAATGGTTTTGGTGGCGCGGGTGATGCCGATCTGCCGGATCGCATTTCGATACAAGTCGAGGTTCTTGTTATGGAGACTCTCCTCTGCGGGCAACGTGCAATGATCCAGGGCAAGCGCATCCTTGTGAGAAATGGGCTCAACTAAAACGAAGCGAACACCGGGCGAGATATTTTCGATGGTGTCCAGTAGCCGGTTGTAGTCTGTCTTGAACTTTGCGAGACCGGCTTCTCCATCAAATGAACTGGCCATGCCGTAACCGACAAATACCACGGTGGGTTTGGCTTCTTCGAGTTGTTTGACCAGTTGCTTCCAGCCTTCGTCGCCTGGTTCAAGGCCCGCCTGCAGCAGGGAGCGGCCGAAGCGGGAATCCCCAGCCGGTGTGTCTGCGCTCCAGCCAAGGTTGCGGAAGGAGATGTCGCGTTCTGGATAGCGTGTGGTGAGCATCAACTCGATCCACCCGTGATATTGTTCCCGTTCGATGAACGTGTCACCGAGGAGGACGACGCGGTCGCCATAACGAAGTTCAAACGGGGCGGGCTGAATGGCGGCGTGATTGGCGGGGCAAAGAAAAATGAAAGCGGCAAAAACCGTGAACAGAAAAGTGATGGTAGATCGCATGATTTTGTGAGGACAGAGAATGGATGAGCAGTCATTGCCGATCCAGCATAATTCAATTCATGACGATCCAATTGAAAGCGACTTCGATTGATCTGAGATGCAGGTAACTGATATTTTTTGTTCGATGAACAAGCGCGCTCTCATTGGAAAAATTGTTGCAAGACTAACGGATGAGTTGGCTGTTTACTTTCGTGCCGCTCAAAACTCCCGCGCCGAGGCCACACATGAGCAAAGCAAGGCCGAGAGCAAATACGACACCCGAGGATTGGAAGCGTCATATCTCGCGCGCGGTCAGTCGCGGCAAGCGGCGGAATTAGAATCAGCCATCGCTGAGTTTGAAAAGCTGGAGGTTCGGAAATTCGCCGCAGGGGAGAGCATCAGCATTGGAGCGCTCGTGGAATTGGAGATCGGAGGTGAGACAACTTTTTACTTCATTGGTCCTCGCGCTGGCGGCACGGAGGTGGTGCAGGATAAGAAAGAGGTTCTTGTCATCACCCTTCAATCGCCCTTGGGCGCACAGCTCCTCGAAAAGAAATCTGGTGATTGTCCCCAACTCCTGCTCGCGGGCAGGAAGCAGCCGTCCAGGATCGTGTCGGTGGAGTAGTAGCGAGACGGCCTCTACTGCTGTCGTTGGTTTGGGTGCAATTTATTGCAAGCGAATCCAGCTTGTCTGTGTCCGATATTTTTGCCCGCTGAAAGTTTCGACGATTGCGTAGAAGGGATGCAGTCCCGCGCAGAGATTTGTACCGATGACGTCAAAGGTGGCGTTTTGGTTTTTTGCGGCAAAACCGATCGCACCGCCCGTGCTGTAAAGAGTCGTCAGGCTGACGTTGTTGGTATTGGCGGAAACTTGAATATGGTAGGTGGCCTGGGCGGGAGCGTTGTTGGTCAGGTCGAGCAAGGTCAGTGTGGCGGAGAGCGGGGAGTTGCTGATACAGACGGGAATGGTGGTGCGGGTCTGGGTGCGGACATTGCTCCCTTCGTAGGCGACGGCGGTCAACTCGTGGCAACCATCGGGGAGTTGCGTCGTATCCAGTGCGAAGTTTGCGCTGATCTGGTGTGCGCCTGCGGTGACGTAGAGGTGATTGCGGGGTTGGAGGTCGGACAGATTTTGAGTCAGGTAACTGTTGTCACCAGGGATGATGATAAGGGATCCCGATCGTTGGGCATAGACCCTGATGCCGGCGGCTTGATAGCCGGGACTTCTCGCTCGCAGATAGAAAGTCGCAAAACTTGGGTTGAAGGAGAAATCATCTGCGGTCAGACCATCGCTGCCTTGGAGATAAGTGTTCGCATTTACCATGGCGACAAGCTGGGCAGCAATGTTTGTCGCACTGATTCCAGCAATCTGATTTGTCAGCCCGAGTATGACCACCTGCCCGTTGGTTTTGGTGATGGTCAACTGTATCCAAGCTCCGGTTGAAATCGGGATATTGACCGGGATTTTGTATTCCAGCATTCCGTGAGCCTCACTCGTGGCAAACGTGGGGCGGCTGAAATTCAGGAAAGTGGAGCAGATGTCGGCGCCACCGGTATCGGTCGTTGCAGCGGCTTGAATCTCGTGAAACAAAAAGTTTGTGATCAATCCCATCCAGGCAGTTCCGTTGGTGGATGATTCGACGACATAGGGTTGAATTGGATTCTCAACGCGGATGAGAGTGGGTTGGGAGGCGTTGCTCGTTGCGGAAAGGGTTGGCAACGGGCCGGGAGGAAGCCATGCGCGATAGAACCGGCCCGGGAAGGATGACGCGTTGGTATCGTCCCACTCAATAACACCGCCTGCTTGATTCGTTCCAACAGGGGTCCAAACGAGCAGATTGGTGGAGACGAGGATCGCGGCTGGTTGGCCGGCCTGGCTTTCCATTCGCACCCGAAATGTCGCTCCGTTGGTGGCGGTTGTTGCAGAAAGTCTTGGAGGTTGATCCGGTACGGGTCCAGCGATGCGATAAAAACGCCGTGCGTAGTTGGTGCTGTCCGAATCGCGAAAATCAAGCAGCCCGGGTGTTGTGTTGGTGAAGATTGGCAGCCAATTTGCAAGATTCGTCGAGGCTTGAATGACGTAATTCAAGGCTGTGGGGATTTCCATCTGCATCCGGTAGCGACCAGAGCTGTCGGGATTGTTCGGGATGATGCGCGGCGGGAGAGACGCCGGCAGGTATTGGACACGATAAACAGCTCCGGACTGAATGAGTGACGAAGAGTCTGTGGTGTAAAATGGGAACGACGAGTGGTTGGTCGCGATGGATTGGAGTTCAATGCGATCGCCCCAGTGGAAGGCCCTGATCTTTGTAGAGTTGGTGGCTGCAGGATTATTGATCAACGCAGTCAGATTGGAGGCGATGCTGCTGATGGTTGCGTTGGTCGGCACGGTGTAGGAAATGGGATAGCCGTTCAAGGCGACCGACAAAATGTTGTTGGGGCGGGGGAGAAGGTTTGTGATGGTGATGTGAAATTTCCCGTTTACGAACAGATCAATTTGCGTGAGAGGCCGGGTTGCGTCGTGTTCGGAAAAATTGACCGTCAAAGGAGGGTTGCCCGTCATGAGTGAATTGGAAAGGCCCGAACCCCAGGTGCCCGTTCCAGGGAGCGCGAACGGCGCAGCAAGTGGTTCGGCAACGGTCAACCCCAGATAGGGGCGTGCGATGCCGAGATAATAGCACTCTGCCATGCAGAACCCGCGGGCTTGGTAAAAGTAAACCTGCGGGTTGGGAAATTTTTCGAAGTCGGCAAGCGGTTCGGCCACTGTGCCATAACTTCCGGCGGCCCCTGCTTCAATGAAGGCAAGCAAGTTGGTCTGGTCGTTCGGGCCAAAAATCACTCCGCCATACGAGGTCAGACTGTCGGCCATTGCGCCCGGAATGAATGTCCCGGGTGACACCTGGTATCGCATCAACCCGGTTTGATATCCGAACAAACCGGCTTGGCCTGATGGATCGTCAGAGTTTATCCGCAGAATGGAACTTTTTCCCAAGACACGCGCATTGAACATGGTGTTGTCGAACATCAAATGGCGGATGTTTCGGGCAGGATCGGTGGTCTTTCCAAGCAGGACCGGCTGTAGCGGAAGAGTATTGTCGCTGGCAGCACCCTGGTTCACGATCCGCTTTGCGCTGGCAAGCGACTCCGCAGTAATCATGGTGGTCAAAAATGAAATTCCAGGAGCACTTGCGGGTCTGGCCTGGCGGAATACAGATTCGCTGGCGGCAAAGCTGTTGGTCACGCTCAAATCTGTGCCGCCATCTGTTTTCAATCCATAGAACAACACGGAGGTTGTGCTGTTGACATTGGTTGCGTTGAGGATGGTCTGAAACGGAATACCCATTGACAGGACGACGTAATCAATTTGATTGGCAAGTCCTCGTGCCGTCAGCATTGTTGTCACCGGGTTCAAGAGTGTGTTCGTGAAATCTTCACTGCTCCAGGAAACAGGGTTGCCCGACCACGAAATACGGAGAGTATTTTCCGGCGGGATAGAGCGAAGTTCGTTCAAGTGATTTCCGAGTTCACATGAGTCGGGGCTGTTTTGGTTGACTACGACGATGGTGTTCAACCCGCTTCCGCCTGCAGTTACGCGTGAGATACTGGCCAACGCCCCTATACAAATAAGAAGAATAGCAGTTACTCTTGTTCGAATTGGAGTGGCTGGATTCAAGTATCTTACGAGAGGACGCGTTGTTTGGTGTGCTTTAGTTTGATGAGAATATAGCTCAAACAGCAATGGCGTGAGAAGAAAAAAGCCGGCCCAAGGGCCGGCTTTGGTGGATTGAAGACCTGTATGTAATTATTTCACCGGGCGGCGGCGTGACGTTAACCTGATTGCAGCAAGACCAAGGGCCATCAACGCGATGGATGAAGGTTCTGGCACAGGGGCAATGGTCATGGATTTATCTTTGAAGATAAATAATCCGTCACCCCCAGCGATGACGTTGTCCCACTGAAACGACCAGGTAACGTCACCATCAAGCAAGCTTAGATTGTTATTTAGATCGTAACCCGGAATCGTCGTGAGACTGGTTTCTGTGCTGAATGCAAGAGCAGCTTCAGCACGGTTGGCCGCAGGTGAAATGATTCCTTCCGTAATACCAAACGCACCCTGCCATTGGACGACCGAGTCGTAGCCGCTTCCTGTGGTTGCGATGCCAACCGAGTCATGATCAGGCCCAAGCAAATCGAAATTTGAGTATTGAAAAAGGTGGAAGTCCAGACTTCCTGTCCCAAGATTGAGGATGCTGATGTTTTCCTTGATAAGGGCATTGCCACTTCCTACCCCTCCACCGTTCAGAGTATAGTCAACCTGGAGTGAAAACGAGCCGGGACTGGTGTAGATGACGCTCACTTGGTTGCCAGAAAGATTCAAGATTGAGGCAGCACTGATGGTATTGATTGGTTGCGCCAATCCTCCCCCTGTCCGGTAATAAAACCACTGCTTTTGTAATTGATTGTTCACCCCGTCCACATCCCACCAATTCATGCCAGCTGCAGAATTTGGATCAATCATCGCTTTTGACCCATTGTCAGTCAAAGTGATTGCTCCGGACAATACCGGGCTAAAAATGGTTGCTGCCAAGAGAAGAGTCGTTCCAATTACTGAAACCTCGACTGGCTTCCGGGAAATTGAATGAGTTTTTTCCATAAAGTAGTGGGCGATTGGTTGGTTGAGATTTTCCGAGGTTGAAATTTAGGTTAACAGGAATAAAGGAATAAACAACAGGTCAAGATTTAACATTGTTGCGCCGCATCAGTCGCCCGACTGCAATGGACATGATGAGAATCGAAAGGGCGCTCGGTTCGGGAACGATTGTCAGGAGTTTGCTTATCTGGAAAGAGCCATTGTTGGCTATATTGACATCCCACTGGTAGGCAAAGGTAACATTTCCAACCCCTGCACTGACCTGGTCCGAAAGGGTGGTAGGGTTACCATCGGTCAGACTGTTGAGAGTGACATTTGCAAGCTGCGCGTCGAAATGTGAAATGGGCGGGTTGGCTGAGTTAACTTTCTCTTCGACCGTATGCAGCCCATCTGTCTGAAGTGCCCGGTAGTACTGGCCGGTTACAGAATTGGTAAAGAACTGAACCGATTGCCCCCCGCCAAGGCCCCACAAATCAAAATCTGAATACTGGAAAAAATGAAAATCAAGGTTGTCCCCTGAATGGTTCTGAACAGTGATGGACTCGCTGAGGTTCGGCGTATTACCCCCGGAAAGCTGAAAGACCGTCCTCACACTGTAGCTGCCGTTGTCGTAGGTTAAATCAAGCGTCCTGGTTGCTGCATTGTAAATGGTGGTTGGAGTGGGATTGATGTTTTGAATAGGCGACTCTGGACCACCAGAACCGACGCGATAATAAAACCATTGGTAATTCAACTGGTTGACTCCACCAGCGTTCCAATTGGAAAGACCCGCGCCCGCGCCAGTGTTGATATCCAAAGAGGTGGTCTTTCCGAGTACTGTTTGGGAAAGTGTATAGTCAGCAGCTTGACCTGAAAGAGTGCCAAGGCAACCAGCCAAAAACATCAATGCCAACGAGCGGGGTGAGCACATATAGTTGTCTTAATTAAATTAGGTTTCTTCTGAGCTTTACCATCAGGTTCGGTTGTGCGAACAAAACAAAGAAATAAACTATTTGGGTCGCAAGGACGATTAAAGACTAGCCACTCAAAATGTCAAGGTATTTCTCCGCAAAAATACAGACAAGAGTCGGGTGGGAGGCCTTATCAGGCACTTTACCTCGTATTTTTTTGCTAACACCCGTACGACCGATGTAACTGAGGGTAATTAGCCCGCGCTTTGCGACATTTTCACCCGTGTTCAACTCGAGAAGTTTATTCGTTGCTATTTGAAGTCGAAAGTTACAGACAGGACGCCTGCATCTTCGTATCCGCGAGCAGAACCATCTCGTTGATGGTCATTTCTGCGGTTCGCTATGCCAGATATCGCCTTCGCCGTAGCTGAACCAGCGGCTCGTGGTGACTTTTTGTTGCGTGAAGAACTGAACTCCCTCCCTGCCTTGCATGTGCAGGTCGCCAAAGAACGATTCATTCCAGCCGTTGAACGGAAACCACGCCATCGAAGCCGGCACGCCGATGTTGATGCCGATCATGCCGGCCTTGGCGCTGTGTTTGAATTCGCGCGCGGCCTTGCCGCTCCGCGTGAAGATAGATGCACCGTTGCCATACATGGACTTGTTCGCCAGCCCAATGGCCTTGCCCAAATCTTCCATGTGCATCACGTTCAGCACCGGGCCGAAAATTTCCTCCTTCGCCACGGTCATGCCACGGTCAACGTGATCCAGAATCGTCGCGCCAACGTAGAAACCATTAGGAGCTTCGCTGACTTTTACGCCACGACCATCAGCGGGAATCTTCGCGCCTTCCTTAACGCCAGCTTCGATCAATTCCAAAACACGGTCGCGATGTTGCTTGGTGATGACCGCGCCCATGTCCGGCTGCGCTTCGCGGTCGGTTGGACCGACTTTGATGCGCTTAGTGGCCTCGATGAGCGTGGGCAAAACTGATTTTTCCGCGCCACCGACCACAACCGCCGTCGAACCCGCCATGCAACGTTCGCCCGCGCAACCAAACGCCGCTTCGATCACGCCGCGGGTGGAATTCTCCACGTCCGCGTCCGGCATGATGATGACGTAATTCTTCGCGCCACCGTTGGACTGCACGCGCTTGCCGTGCTTCGTGCCGGTTTCGTAGATGTAGCGCGCGATGGGCGTCGAGCCGACGAATGAAATCGCCTTCACCTTCGGATGCGTGAGCAGCGCATCCACGACATCGCGTCCGCCGTGAACGATGTTCAACACGCCCTTCGGCAGCCCGGCTTTCTCCAGCAGCTTCGCGATCTTGATCGCGGTGAGCGGAACTTTTTCGCTCGGCTTGAGAACGAACGTGTTGCCGCATGCGATGGCGATGGGATACATCCAGAGCGGGACCATCGCGGGAAAGTTGAACGGCGTGATGCCCGCGCAGACGCCGAGCGGCTGGCGGATGGCTTCGCAATCAATGCCGCGCGCGATGTTCTCCAGCACCTCGCCCATCATCAACGACGGCACGCCCAACGCGAACTCGACCACTTCCATCCCACGTTTCACGTCGCCGCGCGATTCGACGAGCGTCTTGCCGTGCTCGCGCGTGTTGCTGCGGACAATGTCTTCAAAATTATCCTCCATCAGCATCTTGAACCGCCCGAGAATGCGGGCGCGTTCGACCGGTGGCGTTTCCATCCACGCCGGAAACGCGGCTTGCGCGGCTTCGACGGCGGCGTTTGCATCCGCGAGATTTCCGACCGGACATTCAGAAATCACTTCGCCGATGGAAGGATTAAAGACGGGTGTGCGCGCAGTTTTGGATTCGATCCATTCGCCGCCGATGAAATTGGGACAAGGTTCAAGTGCTTTGCTCATAAAAAATTCAGTTCATCTTTTTCCCAACGGCACAACGCGCCTTTCCGCATGCCCCGTGTAATTCGACAGCGGACGAATCAACGCATTGCTCGCCAGTTGCTCCATGATGTGCGCCGTCCAGCCGGTGATGCGCGCCATCACAAAGATTGGAGTGTACATATCAATATCAATGCCCATCATGTAATACGCCGGGCCGCTGGGGAAATCGAGGTTGGGATAAATGTTTTTCTGCTCGATCATCGTCGCTTCAAGGATGTCTGCGATCTCCAGCCATTTCTTCTGGCCCGTGAACGCCGCCATCTTCTGCGCGTATTTCTTCATCGTCGGCACGCGCGAGTCGCCATGCTTATAGACGCGATGGCCGAAGCCCATCACCTTGCGCTTCTCACGCAATGCGGTGAGCATCCACTCGCGCGCAATTTTTGGATCGTCAATTTCCTTGAGCATGTGCATCACGGCTTCGTTCGCGCCGCCGTGCAAAGGCCCTTTGAGAGATGCGATTCCGCCAACGACGCCGCTATAAAGATCGGAGAGACTTGAAACCACCGTACGCGCCGTGAACGTCGAGGCGTTAAACCCGTGTTCGGCGTAGAGAACGAGCGAAACATCGAATGCTTTCACCACTTCCGGCGCGGGAACTTTGCCGAAGCAGACATGGAAGAAATTCTCCGCCATGCTCAAGTCGCTCCGGGGCGGAATGAATTCCCGTCCCTTGCGAAATCGCGTGAACGCGCCAATCATCGTCGGGATTTTCGCGAGCAGATCAATCGAGCGGTTCAGATTCGTCGCGGCGTCTGCTTTCTCTGGCATTGAATCTTCCATACCGAGAAAACTCACCGCCGTGCGCAACATATCCATTGGATGCGCGTTACGCGGAGACTTGCGAATCACATCCAGCAGCACAGGGCTGATGTTGCGACGCGAGCGTTCATCCGCCTCGAATGCGGCGAGTTGTTTTGCATCCGGCAATTCGCCATGCCACATGAGCCACGCGACTTCCTCAAAGCGGCAGTTCTCGCACAACTCCTGCACCGGATAACCGTGATACACGAGCGCGTTAATCTCCGGCATCACCTTCGAGATGCGCGTCGAGTCCACGACCACGCCGTCGAGGCCGCGATGAATTGCATCGTCGCTCATAAACTGGTTGATCGAGAGTTGAATTCCCTGAGAACCAATGGTGGAACGCTCGCCCCGGCCCTCTCCCCCGGGGAGAGGGAGAAATCTCCGCGCTCGCTTTGAATGTTGTGAGTCTGAGCCAGCCGAAAGCCTGATCGCGAAACATTGCGCATCCGAAAGCTGTTCCCTCTCCTGGGGGAGAGGGTCAGGGTGAGGGCGAGCGTCAAACCATTTTTCATTGTCCTCGGAACGCTACTCAATAACCGCGCCTGGCTCTTGGGATTGGTATTCACAGTTTGAAATTGAAAATATCTTTGTCGAACTTTGCGTAATCTTCGTAACGCAACAGTTCATAAAGTTCCGCGCGCGTCTGCATTTTCTTCACGACGGATTCCTGCGTCCCATCGCTTTTGATGGCGGCGAGGCCATCTTCAATCGCCTTCATCGCCAGCCGCAGCGTCGTCACCGGATAAATCACGATGTTGAAACCGAGATCGGAAAGTTGTTTTGCCGTCAGCAATTTGCTTTTGCCAAACTCCGTCATGTTCGCGAGCAGTGGAACTTTGACGGACTTGCGGAATTTTTCAAACTCGCCCTCGTCCGCCAGCGCTTCGGGAAAAATCGCGTCCGCGCCCGCATCAACGTAAGCCTTTGCGCGTGTAATCGCGTCGTCCAAACCTTCGGAAGCCCGTGCATCTGTCCGCGCCATGATGAGAAAATTCTTATCGCGCCGCGCGCCGACGGCAGCGCGGACTTTTTCCACCATCGCCTGCGTGGTCACAAGTGATTTGCCGTCGAGATGTCCGCAGCGTTTGGGATTCACCTGGTCTTCAAGATGGCAGCCACACAGCCCCGCGTCTTCGAGCGTTTGAATCGTGCGCGCCATGTTCAGCGCCTCGCCGAAGCCGGTGTCTGCGTCAATTAGCGCGGGCAAATCCGTCGCCCGCGCAATCGCTCCGCCGCGCGCGGCGACTTCGGACAACGTCGTCAATCCAATGTCCGGCAAACCCAAGTCCGCCGAGAGCGCCGCGCCGGAAACATAAACACCGTCAAAGCCGTGCCGCTGAATTGCCATCGCCACGAGCGGCGAGAACGCGCCGGGCATGCGCAGCAGTTTGCCGGACTTGAGCGCCGCGCGGAATTCCTGGCGCTTCTCTGCTGCGGATTTCTTGGCTTGGAGCATTGGATTAGAGTGGGGTTTGGATTGCGCCGGATTTTGGACTGCGGTGGCAGAGCGCAGCGGCGACACCGCTTTCGACAGGCGTGAAATTATCCGAAAGCGGCGTGGCGCTTCGCTTCCCGCCGCAGTCCAAGATGATCACTCGTGATTTCACAGCCTCAAAAGATTCCCCGTTGGTCGCGCGCGGAGCAAGCCAGTTTGTTTGACGGCAGCACGACATTCAGTGTGCCGAGCTCGCCGGCTTTCAGCTCGCCCAGCCTTTGCGCAGCAGCGATGAAGCGACCGCTTTCCTCCCGCGCGATTAAATCCTCAGTCAACGTCAGGAATTTGTTGATGTAATTCGCCCGCGCGAACGGACGTGCGCCGAGCGGATGTGCATCCGCCACGGCAATTTCATCCGTGAGTTTATTACCGTCGTTAAAAATGATTTCGACGCGGCCGCCAAAGGCCTTTTCCTTCGGATCAATGGAGTGATAACGCCGCGTCCATTCGGCATCTTCGCGCGTCGTGATCTTTTTCCAGAGCGCGACGACCTCGGGATGCTTCGCGACTTCGGGCGCGTAGCTTTTGACGTGATGCCAGAAGCCGGTGTGCAGCGCGGCGGCGAAGATGAACATGATGCTGTGGTCGAGCGTCTCGCGGCTGGCGTTCGGGTCGGACTTCTGCGGGTCGTTCGCGCCCGTGCCGATGACGAAATGCGTGTGATGGCTCGTGTGGATGACAATCTCGCGGATGGTTTTCAGGTCGGCGATCTGCTGGCGCAACTTGAACGCGAGATCAATCCACGCCTGCGCCTGATATTCGGCGGAATGTTCCTTCGTATAGGAATCAAGAATCGCGCGGCACGGTTCGCCGGGCGCGGGCAGGGGGACATCGTAGCTCGCATTTTTGCTGCCGAGCATCCACGCGATGACGCTGTCCTCGCCCTCGTAGATCGGCGACGGACTTTTCTCGCCGCGCATCGCGCGATCCACGGCTTCGATGGCGAGTTTGCCGGCGTGCGCGGGCGCGTAGGCCTTCCAACTGGAAATCTCGCCCTTGCGCGATTGCCGCGTGGAAAATCCGACATGCACCGCCTGCTGAACGGCCTGATAAATCGTGTCGGTATCGAGGCCAAGCATCGCGCCGATGCCAGCGGCGGCGGATGGACAAAGATGCGCGATGTGATCCTTCTTGTGTTCGTGCAGGCAGATCGCGCGCACGAGGTCCATCTGAATTTCGTAGGCGACGACGAGACCACGCAGCAACTGCGCGCCAGTGCAACCGCATTGCTGCGCCACGGCAAGCAACGGCGGGATGTTGTCGCCGGGATGCGAATAATCCGCCGCGAGAAACGTGTCGTGCATGTCGAGTTCGCGCACGGCGACGCCGTTCGCCCACGCCGCCCACTCGCAATCGAACCGCTGTTCGCTCGACACGCCGAATAACGCCGCGCCCTTCACGCGCGGATGCGCGAGCGCCTGCGTGCGGGCGTTGGCGACCGGCTCGCGGTTGATGGCGGCGATGGCGACGGAGGCGTTATCAATGATGCGGTTCGCCACCATTTCGCCCGCAGCGGAATCAATCGCCGTCTTGTCGGTGGCGACGGACGCAATTTTCCAGGCGAGTTGCTCCGTCTTCGGCAGCGGAACTTTTGACGGATAGACTTTGACGTGATGGGTAATCACAGATTGACTCGAATCCACTCGTGACCAACGAGATTAAATTCAGATAATCTACCTCCGCCCGCGCACACCACTTGAACATTATTATTTGTTGCTCGCCAAGATTCGTAGCCACCAGACGAATTTAAGAATTGAAGTTGTTTTTTGTCTTCAAAGCGGAGAATCAAGTCCGAGCAAACTTCCGAGTATGAATAATTGATTATTTTTTTTGATCCAACTAATGCCATCACACGCTTTGCAGCATCCACTGGTTCTTGTAATCCAAAAAGTTGATCATGATCTTCAGAAGCAACAGCAAGTCTTTCAATAGTCACCAACCGCCAAAAAGATTCTGTAACTATTGAGCCGCTTTGTGCGAAAGAAAAACCCCAAGTAAAATCTTTCTTTTCCACATTGATCAAACTTTGGCCTTTCAGCCAATCCAGTGTGGGATTCATTTAGTTTAGCAATTACCGCGCGAGGTCGTTCGATTGTTTCACAAAGTCGTCGCCGCTCCATTCGCCATCAGCTTGAACCATCTTCTTTGCGGGCGCGGCGGCAGCGGCGGCTTTTTGCGCGGCTTTGCGTTCGCCCTGACGTTTCACGAGGTCGGCGTGCGTGGTGAAATACGGAAGCGCCTTGCCTTTGAAATCGGCGAGCGTCTCGAACTTGTGCTTGTCCATGAACGCGAGCAGTTCGTCGCACATAGGCTTGACCATTTCGTAACCGAACTTCATCACGCCGGTGCAGACCTGCACGGTGTCGCCGCCGAGCAAGATGAACTCCGCCGCATCACGACCATTCTCGACACCACCGATGGCCGACAGCGAGCGACCGGGGAATTCGTTTTTGATCAACGTCGCGATCTCCATGACCATGCGCAGCGCGATGGGTTTCACGGCGCGCGACGAATAACCTCCGGGCGTGGTGTAACCCTCGACGCTCGGTTCGGGCCGGAGCGTTTCGAGATTCACGCCGATGCAACTGCGGATGGTGTTGATGGCCGCGATGCCCGTCGCGCCACCACGCAAGGCCGCGCGACTCGGGTCTTCGATGTGTGTGATGTTCGGGGTCATCTTCGCCCAGAACGGAATCTTCGACGCGCCTTTCACCCAGCCGCAGACTTCTTCGAGGATGTCCGGGTCTTGACCCATCGCCGCGCCCATCTTGCGTTCAGGCAGACCGTGCGGGCAGGAGAAGTTCAACTCGAACGCATCCACGCCACAGGCCTGCGAGCGCTCGACGAGTTCCACCCAGCGCCCCTTCTCGTATTCCTCCATGATGGACGCGATGAGAATGCGATCCGGGAACATGTCCTTGATCTTCTTGAACTCATCTTCCCACAGCTTGAACGGACGGTCGCTGATCAGCTCGATATTTTCCCAGCCAATAACTTCCTTGCCGTCGGTGGAATGCAGTTTGCCATAACGGGGCGTCACGTTGACGACCTTCGACGCATCGAGAGAAACAGTCTTGGCGATGACCGCGCCCCAGCCTTCTTTGAAAGCCTTAACGATGACGTTGAGATTCGTGCCGGGCGGCCCTGAGCCGATGACGAAGGGATTCGGAAGTTTGAGGCCGTCAACTGTTGTTGCGAGTGTGGGCATGACATTCCTTTCTCATTGCATGGTCGGGAGATTTCAAAGGTTCATCAGGACGAATCAAGGCGCGGTCTGAAATCAGCCATGTTGGCTGCCGTTTCTGGTCCGGTCGTGGACGGATTGGCATAATTTTATTCCGCGCCCTGTGCGCGGTGGCTCAAGTGCTTCGTTGGACTGAGATTGAACCAAGGCCAAAAAAAAGGGAAGACGGAAATTGAAAATGAATCATCAAAATGGGAATGGCGGTGGTTGCACGGCAGGGCGGGTTTGGATAACCTCGGCGCGTGATCTTTTCGCGGGCAGCGTTTTTCGGCGTGGCGTTGATGGGGATGGCCGTTTTGTGCGGCTGCGAACCGTCGGGCGGATCGCGCATGGATGAGGAGAAGGAGTCGCATTTTGTGGTGGGTCGCAGCCGGGTGAACGCGCTGGATTATCACGGGGCGATTGAATCATTCACGGAGGCGTTGGAGGCAAACCCGCGTTCGGCGGCGGCGCATTTTGAACTGGGCGTGCTGTATGCGGAACGGGAATCTGATCCCGCTGCAGCCATATATCACTACGGCCAGTATCTGCGTTTGCGTCCTGATGCCGGTAATGCCGAGATGGTGCGTCAGTTGATCTTCCGGCTGAAACAGGAGCTCGCGCAAACAGTGTTGCCGGTGACAACCGCCGCGGAAACCCAGCAACAAATGGAACGCATGGCCGACGAAGTCCGGCAGTTGCGGGAGGAACTGGCGGTCGCAAAAAATCATCTCGCAGAACGAACCACGGCTGCGAGTGCAACGACGGTATCCGGGCAGCAGGGCGTTGTGCGAAGCGGCAATACGATACAAAACAACGCAGCACAATTGAATCGAGGCTCTGGCACTGTACAAAACCGGAACTCGGAACAGGCAGTACGCCGGACGCCATTGACCGTTGTGCGGCGCACGCATGTGGTGAAGTCCGGTGAGACGCCATCGTCCATTGCGAGGCGTTACAGTTTGAAACTGGAGTTGCTGCTTTCGGCGAATCCAGGATTGGACCCCCGCAGGATGAGGGTGGGGCAGGCGTTGACGATTCCGGCGACATAGGAAGCGTTGCGAAGCGGGGCAAAAGAATTCCGAGCCTCGCTTTGAACATTTTCGGGCGGCACCCTGTCATTAACCTCGAACCAAGCTATGGAGAAGTTGTTGAAATGGCAGGTGTCATGCGATGTCGGGTCGGGACGTTGCTGTTGGAACGGGAACAATTCCGCCGTCGAAGCATCCTGTTTGCAGTAGCTATGGATGCCAATGGGTTGTCAAAAAATTAAGAACATTTATTTTGACAGGTTGCGCTGGCATCCGTAACAATTCCGGCAAACGAAGTTCCTGGGAAAAAAACTAAAAAATCTTATGAAAAAAATCGTGGCTTCGGTGGGCTTGGTGGCACTTGGCACTTCAATGATTCACGGCGTCGAGACCGGCGCACTCAACAGTTACCAGAACAACAAGGCGTGGAGTGTTTCTGCGACACTGCGCGGATTTTACGACGACAACATCAATACCGAAAAAAATAACAAGGATGATTCAGTTGGCTTTGAGGTAAATCCCAGCATCAGTTACGGCATGGCCGGAGAAATGACAGCCCTCAACTTCACCTACTCATTTTCTGGCAAGTACTACGAAGAACGACCGGCCGGCAGTTCTGACAATTGGGATTTTACCCACGTCATCGGAGCCGATCTTTCCCACTCGTTTTCTGCGCGAACAAGTCTCTTTCTTCGCGACTCTTTCGTTGTTGGTCAGGAGCCTGATGTGCTGCGTTCCGGGAATGCCATCGTCGGCAACCAGCGTATCTCCGGCAACAACATTCGTAACTACGCTTCCGCAAAGCTGAACACAAAGGTGACTGAGTTGTTGGGGTTTGAAGTTGGATATGACAATACTTTCTTTGATTATGCTGATGAGGGACCAGCGACCTCCGGTTTATTCGTCGTGGCGGCCAGCAATTCAGGCTTGCTGGATCGAATGCAGCACGGTGCCAATTTGGACAGTCGTTGGACTCTTGGTGAACGAACCACGGGGATTGTAGGGTATCGCTTCGGGCTTACGGATTTCAACGGTGACGAAGCGATTGGTGGACTTGTCGCTTCACCTGTGAAAAGCGAGGACCGGAACAGTCGCAGCCACTATCTTTACGGCGGACTCGAACATGCATTCAGCCCTGATATTTCAGGAAGTCTGAGGGCTGGCGCCATCTATACTGACTACTACAATGACGCAGCCGCCGATCCGAACTGGAATCCGTATCTGTCTGCCAATTTGCACTATCAGTTCCTGCCTGAAAGCTCGGTTGATGTGGGTTTAAGCGTTGATCAAAATGCATCGGATCTTGTGGGCAACACCGCAGACTTTGTCCGCGACACACAAACGATCGTGGCCTATGGAAAAGTTTCGCATCGAATCTTTGCGCAACTTTATGGTAGCGGCAGCCTGACCTATCAACATCAGATTTATAATGGCGGCGGTACCGGAGTGGATGGGAAGGCCGTGGATTATTTGATTGTTGGACTCAATCTGGATTATAGATTTAACCGGAATCTTTCCACGTCCTTGGGTTACAATTTTGACAACGTAAACTCAGATATAAATAGTGGCACGGACTACAACCGCAACCGTATTTATTTCGGTGTCACTGCGACCTACTGATGTGACGCGTTGACGATTTAACGATGTAACCGGACGGGGGCCGGCTTTGAAACTGGCCCCCATTTTTTTAACTATGGATCCGCTCAAAACACAGACACAACAAGAAACCAGGCTGCACTTCCTTGATTACTGGCGGATCATCCGCATCCGCAAGACCGTCATCCTCGCTGTTTTCCTGCTGGTCGTCATCACCTCCACGCTCGTCACCTTCATTCTGCCTGAAAGGTTTTCCAGCACGGCACGCATCATTGTCAATCAAGACTCGTCGGACATCCCCGGCATGACCGAAATGGCGCGCCCGAGATACTATGACCCCTACTTCATCCAGACGGAGTTTGAGGTCATTTCATCCGAATTGGTGTTGAGCAACGTTATTTCTGCAAACAACCTCAATACAGCCTGGGCCGACAAGTACAACGGTGGACAGCCGCTCAAACCCCAGGAAACCATGCGCCTCATTCGCGGCATGTTGGGGCTTCGTCCCGCCAGAAACACCACCATCATTGACATCAGCGTGCGCAACCAGAACGCCAAGGAAGCCGCTGATCTTGCCAACTGGATCGCTGAGGCCTACAGGGAATATCGTCTGGCAGATGGACGCCAGCTCGCGCTCGGGGGCATCAACGCGCTTGAGAAAAAGATCGCCGAACAGAATGCTGCGGTGGACAAGGCGACAGAGAAATTAAACCAGCTACGCCGCGACCTTAAAATTTCCGATTACGAGGCTTCCAGCAGCGGCCCAAGTCCTCTCATTGAAAGCGATCTCTATCGCTCGTTTGAAAAAATGAAGATGGAATCTGAGGTTCTGTACGAACGTCTAATGACAACGCGAAAAGAGCTGGCAAAAGAGACGCCTGAGAGCTTGAGATTTGTTCTCCCGCAGATCGCGCCCGACCCTACTCTCACTGCAATGATTGACCAGCAGCGAGCCGCCAAGCAAGGCATCATCGCAAAGCGGAGCGAACTTGGAGAAAGTCACCCGGAGTATCTGAAGATTTTGACCTTTGAACGCGACCTTGAAACTAATATCAACTCCCATGTGGAAGGTAGCCTCAAGGCCATCGACACAAGGGTTAGCGAAGCAAAAGCACAACTCGATAAGATCATCACCTCACTTGTCGTAGCCAAAAGCAATGATCTGCGTCGCTCCGAAGAAACGCTCCCCTACTTTGACCAGAAACGAAAAGTCGAGGAGTTGAAGCAGTTTCAGCAGGTGCTCGAAAGAAAGATCAATATCGAAGGAATCTCGGTTGACCTTCCCAAAACTGCACAGGTCAAGATTCTCGAACGCGCAACACCCGGCATCAAACCTGTCGACCCCAACAAGCCCTTCAATATTTTTCTTGGTGTCGTCATCGGACTCGTGGTCGGCGTCGGTCTTGCGTTCTTCATCGAGTATCTCGACACCAGCGTGAAGACGATTGATGATGTCGAACGTGCGTTGCAATCACCGGTGCTCGGCGTTATACCGCAAAATGTCGGCTATCTTATCGAGGAAGGTGTCGAAAGTCCGCACGCCGAAGCGTATCGTGTGCTTCGTACCAACCTCCTGTTCGCCCGCAAGGACGACAAACTCAACACCGCCGCAGTCGTCAGCGCCGGCGCGGGCGAGGGAAAATCCACCACCGTCGTCAACCTTGCCACGGTGTTCGCCCAGAGCGGCCAGCGCGTGCTCGTGGTTGACTCAGACCTCCGCCGTCCCACGCTTCACAAACTGCTTCATCTCACGAACAACATCGGCCTCACGAACTATCTGCTCAAACAGAACACCATTGATGAGGTCGTGCAGACCACCAGCGTGCCCACGCTTCACTTCATGGCCAGCGGCAAGCTGCCCAGCAGTTCGCTCGGCATCCTAAGTTCCACCCAGATGAAGGACCTCATTGGCGAACTCAAGATGCGCTACGACTTCGTATTCTTTGATTCACCGCCGATCATGGGCGTGAGCGATGCGTCCATTCTCGCAAGTGAAGTGGACCTCACCATTCAGGTCATTCAATACCGCCGGTATCCGCAGCCGATGAACATCCGGGCCAAGCAGCTCATCGAGAAGGTCGGCGGCAACCTGGTCGGCATCGTCCTCAACAACATCAACATGTCTCAGGACGAAAGTTATTACTACTACAGCGGCTACTATCACGACTACTACGCGCAGAGCGAGGAAGCCATGGAAACGCCCGCAGGCGTCAAACCTCCGGACGAGAAGTCGAAGACCGAAATCAAGCAGAAGTATTGATTTGAACGGGGGAAACCAAGGATTGTCAGAACAGGAAGAACGGATGAAAACATTGACTAGATTTATTGCCATCATCAGCCTCGCCCTTTGCATTGCAGGCTGTGGAACCACCGGGCCGGAACCGGCATTCACAACCAACGCACCGGCTTTGGATTCCACCACCAACACGCCAATCAACCCTCAAGAAGTCGGACGTTTCAACAATGGCGACCTCGTCGTGGTCTCGTTCTCTGGTGGTCCTGGAGGGGATCAAATCCCCCAGCATGACGAACGCATCAAGGACGACGGCACCATCACCCTCCCGCTCATCGGCTCCATCAAGGCCGTCGGCAAATCACCGGGCACTTTGCAGCATGAAATTCAGAACGCCTATGTGCCGAAGTACTACAAGCGTCTGAACGTAACCGTCAAACCATTCGAGCAATTCTTTTACGTGCAAGGCCAGGTGCGACAACCTGGACGCTATCCCTACTCGGGTGAAATCACTGTCACAAAAGCCATCACCACTGCCGGCGGCTTCACCGATTATGCCAACAAGAAGAACGTCAAACTTGTTCGCGAAGGCGATGCGATACTGATCTTGAATTGCAAAAAAATTGAAGAAGACCCGGCGCAGGATCCCAAGGTGCTGCCCGGCGATCAGATTTACGTGAAGCAGCGCATCTGGTAATGCTCCAGCTCCAGATTCTTTCCGGCAAACAGGCGGGCGTCACCTTCGACGCCCGCCGTTTTCCTGTACGCATCGGACGTGATTTGGCGAACGAACTGCGGCTCGACGACGACGGTGTCTGGGACAGTCACCTTAACATTTCGCTCCATCCGGCGGAAGGTTTCACCCTCACTGCGCACCCCGGCGCGTTGCTCAACGGCAACTCGGAATCCATCCAGACCGCCCGCCTCCGAAACGGCGACATCATTACCGCCGGCAGTGTGCGACTTGCCTTCCGCATCGGTGAAACCACCCAGCCAGGGCTGGGTGTGAGCGAAGCATTTGTGTGGTTGTTGATAGCAGTCGTTACAGTACTCGAGGTCGGACTTGTCTATTGGCTGCTTCCTTGACGACGGCGAACTTTGCGCTAGATCTTCGCGCCGAGCTTGAGAATCACATTGAACAGCCGCTTCTCAATCGCCTTCTGCCGTTCCGGCGAAAGAATTTTTCCGCCGTCAATTTCCCGCACGTAAAAACTGTCAATTGCCGCGCCCTTTTCCGTGCAGATGCGCGCGGTCGAGATGTCCAGTTCCAGTTCCGTCAGCGCCTCCGCAATCGTGTAAAGCAGCCCGATCCGATCCTCCGTCTCCACCGCGATGAACGTGCGCGTGTCCGACGCCTCGTTGTCAAAACTTACCCGCGTCGGAATCTGCTCGCCTGTATAAGCCTGGTAGAGCGGACGCGAAATCTTCTGCTTTGCAATCAATGCGTGCAAATCAACCGGTTCATCCGCCAGCACGCGCGTCAACAACGCCTCAAACTCGTCGCGCTGTTCATTCGTGGCGAGCTTGCCAGTGAAGGCGTCGGTGACGAAATAAGTGTCGAGCGCAATGCCGTCGCTGCGCGTGAAAATCTGCGCGCTTAGGATGTTCAATCCGACTGCGCTCAACGAGCCCGCCATCTTGCAAAACAAACCGGCGCGATCCCAGGTGCAGACCCGTACCGCGCTGTAACCACGATCCGGCTCGTTGCGTAGGTTTGCGACGGGCGCAAGCGGGCTGTCCTCACGCGTGACCTGCAACCGCATGAACCGGTGAGCCAGCAGAATGTCGTCGTGGATTTCCTGTGCCGTGTGAATCTGATAATAACGTGGCGGCAACGATGAAAAGTGAGCCCGCAGCTCCTCGTCGTCAATCGCCACGGGCAGCAACGCCCTTACTTCCAGGCGCAACTCCTCGCGCTGCAATTCCTCGACCCGGACGAACTCCGTGCCACCGGTCAGCAGCGGGAGCGCCCGTTGGTGCAACTGCCAGAGCAGTGAATCCTTGAACCCATTCCAGAGCTTGTCGCTCGTGGCGAGTGCATCCACGAACGTCACGAGCGTCAGCAGCTTCAGCGTTTCGACCGATTCAACCTGGCGGGAAAAGTTGCGAATGACCGAGGTGTCATCCATGTCGTGACGTTGGGAAATAATGGCCATGAGCAGGTGATGCTCGATGGCTTTTTCGAGCGTGTGCATTGCCGGCGCTTCCAATGTGAGCCGGCGGCCCACGCGCTGCGCAAGTTTCGCCCCGACCTCGGAATGTTTGCCGTGGCCGTCCGGCTTGCCGGTGTCGTGCAACAACAGGCTGAGGTAGATGAGAAACGGACGTTCCAATTCCTGGAACAGCGGGGTGTATTTGTCGTAGGGCGGTTCTTTCGCCTCCCAGATTCGATCCAGTTGTTCGATGCACATCAACGTATGCTCGTCCGCCGCGTATTGATGATAGAACTCGTGTTGAACAAGGCACGTGAGCTTGCCGAACTCCGGGATGTATTTGCCGAGCAAATCCACCTCGTGCATTGCGCGCAGAATTGGTGCAACGCCGCCGCGTTGGTTGAGGATTTCGAGAAACGTTTCGGCGACGCGTTCGTCGTTGAGAAACTCCCTGTCCACGAGCGAGACCTGGCTGCGGATGAGTTGCGCAAGGTCGGGGTGCAATCGCATTCCGCGCTGCTGTGCATGCAGGAACACGCGCATGAGCCGGCGCGGCTGGTCGCGAAAGACGCGGTTCGATGTGGCGTGGATTTCGCCGTTGATGAACTTGAAGCCGTCCACGGGTTCGGAGACGGCCGCCTTTCTTCCCGCTCCAAGCCACATCCGCAACAGCATCCGCTGCTGGCTCTCCGGCACAAACGCCATGCGTTGTTCGAGTGTGCGCGTGATGATAAGCACGTTCCGCATGTGCGTGTAAACGTCGCGCATGAATTTCTCGATCCGCTTGCTGGGCGAGCGCTCCGTGTAGCCGAGCGCGTGGGCCACGGCAGGCTGGAGATTTTTTGTGAGCGCATCGGTTGGCCGGCTGACGTTGTAGTGCAATTCTGTCCGCACGCGCAGCAGGAAATCATAGGCTTCCTCGAGCTGTTTGCGTTCGCGGCCCACCACGAGTTCGTGTTTCTGTAATTCCGCCAGTGACCGTGTCCCATATTTGAAAAATGCCATCCAGAGCAGGTTCTGAAAATCCCGCAGGCCGCCGCTCCCGTTCTTGATGTTCGGCTCCTGCATGCAGGCGGAGTTGCCGAATTTGGTGCGGCGCGTGGCCTGATCGTTCAATCGCGCGGCGATGTATTTGTCCACGTACTTTGTGACACACTTCGCGAGGACGATCTTTTGGAACTTCGCAAAGAGCTTTTCATCACCGATGATCAGGCGGGCCTCGATGAGCGATGTTCTGGTCTCAACGCTGCGCAAGTCGTCCTTGTCATTGGCTGCCGCCACACACTCGGCGATGGTGCGCACGGAATGGCCCGGTTTGAGGCCGAGGTCAAACAACGGCAACCAGACACCGTTCATCACCTTTTCCAGCACGGGCAGCGGTTTCAGATAACCCGCCACCTGACCATCGTGCAAAAACATCAGGTCAACATCGCTGAACGGATTCAACTCGCCACGACCATAACCACCGAGAGCCACAAGCGCGATCGGGGGAAATTCCTGCTGTGCCTGCGTGGAAAGCGAACTGCGCGCAACCTGCCAGAGATGGCGGATGATGTGATCCATCACCGTAGCGCGCGCTTTGCAGATTTCCAATCCGCCACCGCCGTTCTGGTGGGCGAGTTTTATACGGTGCATTTCCCGTTTCAGAAATGCCTTGCATCGGGCGAGGGGAGTTTCAGAAGAATTCGTACCCGTGAGGGAAAGTTTTTCCTGCGCGTCGGATTCAATTTTTCGGAGCACATCCTTCATGACTCGGGTCAGGGTGGAAGCAAACCAAGATTGAGTTCAAGGTTCAAAGTTTCGGTCTCCCCGGTTGTGATGCGTGGTTTGCCCGCCGTGTGCGCTCATTTCACAGTCACGGAAGTGATTTCAGGAATTGAAACATCATGGCCGTGCCGCGTTCCAGTTGTGCCAGAGAAATCCATTCGTCCGCCGTGTGTGCCTGGGCGATATCGCCGGGGCCAAACACCACACTGGGAATTCCGCCATCCGCCAGCACTGCTGCGTCGCAAAAGTAATGAACGCCCGCAGGACGTGACTGTCCGAGACTGCGGAGAAACGCGCGTACCAATGGCAATGTCGCGTCTGTTTCCATCGGTGGGCACGGCTTGAGCTTTGCGTTGAAGACTTTCGCATCGAGTTTGCGGCCGTGAAGAAATGATTCAAGAGAGCGGCGTGTTCCAGATTCGGTTTCTCCCGGCAGGATGCGACGATCCACGCCGATGTCGCACTGGTCAGGCACAATATTTGTCTGCGTTCCGCCGCGAATCGTACCGACGCTCACCGATCCTTGGCCCAGCACCGGATGTTTAATCTTTCGCAACTGCTTTGCGTATTCCGTCTCGATCGCATCCACCACGCTGGCCATCTTGTGAACGGCGTTGTCGCCGAACCAGGGAGTCGCACCGTGTGCAGACTTGCCACGGGTCTGAACCTCCAGCCAGACGCTGCCTTTGTGCGCTGTGGCCGCGATAAGCCGTGTCGGCTCGCCAACTATGGCAAGGTCGGCCTTGAATTTTGTTTCCGCCAGATGACGCGAGCCGCTCTGGCCGAATTCCTCGTCCACAAGCCCGACGAAAATGATTTCTGTTTCACGCGGGCGGGTTTTGGATTTCGTGAGGTCACAAAGCGCGGTGAACATCGCCGCCACCGATCCCTTTGTGTCGCAGGCCCCGCGTCCGAACATTTTCCCGCCACGCTTTACGGGCTTGAACTGGGATTCATCCACCACGTTTACTGTGTCGAGATGTGGCGCGAGTAAAATGGTCTGGCGGACTTTCCCGGAAGGACGCAATCGCGCAAGCACGTTGGGTCGGCCAGGCAGGACCTTTTGGAACTCTACATCCATTCCTGCGCTTGCCGCGCTGGTTGCGAGAAATTCAGCAACGCGGCCTTCACCCGCGTGTGGATGACGGGCAGGTAGGAACGCGCTGTTCACACTGGGCAGCGCAATCAACTCGGACAGGAATTTTTCGGTGCGAGTCATAGGTTTCTTTTTCCCACGCGTTGGAGCGCGGACTGCTTAGTCTGCGGGCTTAACAGCCTCAGTTTGCGCGGACATGGCTGTCCGCGCTCCGCTTCACTGTGCGTGCGAGAAAATGCGACGCAGTTTGCCGAGCATCGCTTCCGAGTAACGCTCGCCCGCAGTCAACACCCGCCCGTGAATTTGAATCTCATCCACGGCGGCGAGCGTCATGCAGAAGTCCACATCGTGCAACGGACGTTCGCGTTTCAACCGGCGGATCCAACGGCGCATGTCGGCAACTTCCTCAATCTCGATCTTCTGGCCGGGAAACAGCGAGATGCCCCATTCATTGCGCAGGACAAAGCCGTCGCTTTCCTTTTTGTCATCGAACCACGGGTCGCCAAGAAGG
>JABFSR010000216.1 GCA_013140495.1 Verrucomicrobiota bacterium | reverse complement strand
GCCTCGGTGCGGGCGTTTGTGGAACACCCCTTCCACATCGTGAAGAATCTCTTTCGTCATCGGAAAGTGAGGTATCGCGGACTGGCCAAAAACGGGCATCAACTTTATACGCTCTTTGGACTGGCCAACGTGGTCATCGGCAGCCGCACCGCTACGGCATGAACAAACCATGAATCAAACCGGTTGAAGCAGTGAAAAACGGCGGGACAACACCGCCGCCAAATCAGAACTACCACGCCAACCCAAGCCGCCAAACGTATTTTCTAGGCCGCTTGAGGATCCGATGCCGTCAGCAATCGTTGAATTTTGAAACCGGCGCTTTATTCAGCGTCTCCTTAAGTGCCGCCTAAATCCCGAACAGTAGTGGCACAGTCGGGCAATTGAATTATCGGAGTTGTCATTCAATTTAGAACCCCGTCCTTCGCCAAAGTGAAAACCACTTTGCCACTCTGCCATCCGATTCCAAAGGCGGCAGCGTCACGCGCCGAAAGCCACGCTCGCAATGGACGAGCACGCACTCGTGGTCGCGAAGATTTCGGAGTTTGTGTGGTTTGATTTTGTGTTCCTCGGTCTCGGAGTAGTTCACGTTGCGCTTGCCGGCACTAAATCCCCACGAGCGTTTCACCACGCGCTTTTTCCCGATGAAGTCGGCGGCTTGAACGGCATCCGCTTCGTCGGCGGCGCGGAAGATTAGGCGGTTGCGGAGATTCAGTGTGAGCACTTTCGCCTTGTCGTTACCAAGTGGCGGCACAAGCGAAGTGGTGCTTTGCGCGGCAGCCACAACCGTTGCTCCTGCCTCGCGGATCACGTCCACGCAGTTGTAATCGCTCGTGCCGTCTTCGCTGGCTGTCATGAATCGCTGCGCTTCGTCTGCCCAGAGGATGAGTAAATTATTTTTGGCACGGTCGGCTTTGGTTTTATCGAAGCGACGTAAAGCGTGATTGTAGTAAAGCAGCTTGAGCAACGTATTCACATAACGCCGCTCGGTCTGGAATTTCTGCGGCACGGTCGTGAGGATGATTTTGCCTTGGTCAATCGCGGCGAAGTCAAACGTGCTTTCGCCGGTGCAAAAAACCTCGGCGACTTCGGGCGTCAGAAAGTATTGCAGATAGTTGCCGATGGTTTCGCGCACGCCGCCAAGCTGTTCGTCGGGTTGGGTGAGGAAGCGGTTTGCGAAATGTCCATACACGGCGGCGCGGCGTGGTGTTTCAAGAAGGTTTTCGAGATTCTCCATTTCTTCTTCGAGAAGCTCCCGGTCGGACAGCAACTCGAATGTGCCGGTCAACGTGACGGGACGATTCAACTCGAACAACATTTCGAGAGCATGAGCGATGTGGGTCTGCGCCTGGCTTTTGAAAAAGCCCTTGTCTCCGCCCTGGCCGAGACTCGTGGCGGTGTCCACGATGAACTTGGCGTAGGTCGTGAACGGGATGCTGCGGTCGCCAGTCAGGTTGTAGCGATTGGGCGGCGTCCACTGCGTGTCGGTGTCGTCCGAGCGGATTTGAAGGCGAATCAGGTCGTGTTCGCGGCCGTAGTGCCCCGCCATTGCCGAGAGGGTTTCCCAATACACACCCTTTTCGTCAATGCACAGTCCACCCCATGTCGGCTCATTCTGAAACACTTGATGAACGAGTTGATTGATGCCGGAACTGGTTTTTCCAGAGCCAGTGTCGCCGGTGATGAGCCAGCCGCGACAGAATTGATTTCGCTTCCATCTCAAGCCGCCGAGCTTTGCCACATGGTTTTTGCCCGGTGAACTCAACAAGAGCCAAGCCGCAATGAGCGTCAGAAGAATTCCGCCAGCTACCAAGAAGTATTGCGGATGGCGCAACGCGAGGATTAAGTCTGGTGGCGGCATTATCGGCCCGAAGGGAATGAGGTCGAGTTTCACGGCCAGACCTTTCCAATGAGATAGCCGGCCAGCAGAGCAGCGAGCGCGGCGAAGATTGCGGCAGCTCGGGTGATTCTCGCGGCGCGGGAAGCGGGCGATTGGGTTCGCAGCGCTTCCAGCAAGGCGGCTGACTGTTGCTGAAACGTCTGCGACGCGCCTACCAGCTTCGTGATGTCGGCGCGGAACTGCTCGAAGGACGGAATTTCGCGGCGGCGAAGTTCATCCCAATGCCGCTGATGGATTCGGAACAACTCGACGAGGAGCATCACCGCGTCGTCTTCTCGCAGCCGATGTTTATCGCGCCACTCGGTGACGGCCTTGGCGAACTCCTCGTCGAAGTCGGGCTGTTCGTTGGTCGGCATGGGATTACTTCGCGGGCAAGAGCAAGTCGGAGACAGTTTCAATCTCCGCGTAAAGCCTCCGCTGCCACGTTTGAAGCCGTTGCCGGTCGAGCAAGTTGAAGGCGGGATGATTGATCGCCGCCGTAATCGTCAAATTTTCGGCGTTGAGCGACTCAACCAGCCAGTCTTGCAACCGCGTCATGGAAATCTCCTGTCCACCAAGTTTGTCTTTGAGTTTCGCCCGCACTTCGGACGACTCGAACAACGCGAAGCTCTCGCTGTGCGCGGCGTTGCGAATTACGACGTAACTGCACTTCTTCCCGAACTGGTCGGCGAGACGCTGGATTTGATCCACACTGTCCGATTCGTGGTTCACCGGCATGACGAGCGTGAGCGCCGCGCCCATCGCGGACAACACGGCAGGCAGGTCAATTTCCGCAAAATAATCAACGAAAAGGTCGGTGGATGCAGCGCGACAATCCATGACGACGAGATTCGCTTTCTCCAGCGCGCTGAAAATTCCGTCGAGTTCACGCCGGTTACTCAAATCGAGAAACCGGGTGTCAGGATGAAACCGCTTCAACGTCGAGTTCTCGTTGTCGCTATCAATCGCCACGTGCGCGATTCCACGGTCCTTGAGGAACTGCACGAAGTTGACGGCGAAGAAACTTTTGCCGACGCCGCCTTTACCATTGAGAATGAGGTCGAGACGTTTCATGTGCTTTCAGGTTTGAGCATCCGCACTTGCGCGATGCGTGGGCCGCGGCTGCGGGTTTGCGGAGTTCCGGCGCCATTGGAGTCCGCTGGTGGTTCTTGCGGCGGACGGTCATCCGCTGGCTCTGATTGCGACGGTGAAGCCACTCGACCATTTGGCTCGGCAGGAGACGGCGGGCGCTTCCGTCCGGGGCGGCGGTGTGGGCGGACAATCTCGCCTAGTATTTGATGGCAGAAAGTGGCGATGGCCGTCTTGCTCGTCGGCAGACAATGCTGCGTGAGCAAAACGGCTATCGCCCGATACGAAGCGCGCCTTTGGCGCAACTCGATGATGACATCTTTCGCGGGAATCAAGTCTTGGAACTTCTGCGGACGGAGCGGCGTAAATTCCGCGACCGCCTGACGGACTGTGGCTGGGTCAAATGAGGACATGGGCTGGAATGATTCGGACGTGAACCGGGAAATGGATTGACGGCAACATGGACACGGCAATGCAACGGTGCGGATAATTCTTTGCCAGCCCACGGTCGCGGACAAATTGCGTCCGTGACCAGTTCGCGGACGTGGATTGTTCATGGCTGCGGACTGCCTGCGGACAATTCACGTCCGCTGCCGTTGCGCGTTCGCGGACAATTGAGGCCCTTGCCTGTGCGTGGACATGGATTGTTCGCGGACACGATTGTTGACGTGGACTGAACGCGGACACGGATTGCTCGCGGACACGGAAAGTCCCCGTCCGCGTCCTGTTCCCGGCTGAATCAAGCCCGTGGACTGGACGATGCCGTGTCCACGAGCGGCTGATGTTGCGCGGAAATGCCGCGTGTCCGCCGCGACTCATTCGCGGACACCAAGTCCTTCGCTCGCGAAGGGGTAGGGCGTGCCCTGTCTTAAACATGATGACAAACACACTGTTTCCTTTGCTCCAATAACTCGTCGCGCCAGTTCTTCAGTTGCGTGACGACGGCTTCAATGCGGGTGGTTTGTTCAATCGCGCCCACTTCGATGCGCCCGGCGTAGTGAGCACCGAGTGGCGATTCCGACAGTTGCATCACGGAATGTTCGGCGTGGGTATTGAGTCGTTCACCGAGCTTTGTGAGGACTTCAATGGCAGTGCGTAATTGAGCGGTGGTGGGCGTTTGCATAATCAGATACGGATGCCGCGTGAGGGTTTGTGCGAGAGTTCCTGTCGGTGTCTTGGCCGACGTTTGTGAAGCCACTGTGCGTGTCTTACTTCTTCGGAAGACACTGGATGCGCCCAGGGATCACCAAAGCCAAGTCGCGCGGCGGTTTCCTCGGCAATGAGTTTGTTGGGCGCTTCAATGACCGTGCGAAGTGGATCACCCAACTCGCGGGCGTGTTCCCGGTCGGTGTGGTAAATACCCCAGAGTTGGCGGCCCGGCTTCGGAGTCACGTTCGTGCTCATGCCGGCAGTTCACCACAAGTCGAGTTTGCGAAGATGTATCTGATACACAAAATGCGCGGACAGTCCGTGTAGTGTCCGGTGTGTGGTCACGGCAAAGACGCAATACAACCTCAAGAACGCAGAGGAATACTTTGAAGAACACCTGGCGGTTGGCGACTACTACGATGAAGGTCAGCGCATCGCCGGTGAATGGATTGGGTTGGGCGCACAACGGCTGGATTTGTCCGGGAAAGTCCGCGCCGAAGATTTCTTGCGGCTCTGCGAGAATCAACATCCGGCCACAGGCGAAACGCTCACTCAGCGGTTGAACACAACGCGGACTGAAGGTGGCGAGAGCACCGCCAATCGTCGGATATTCTACGACTTCACTTTTTCTCCACCGAAGTCAGTTTCCATTGCGGGACTGTTGGGGGAGGACAAAAGAGTTTTTGAGGCTCACGCGCGGGCTGTGCGGTCGGCGTTGCGGGAATTCGAGGCGTTTGCTGCAACGCGCGTCCGCGCCGGTGGAGTACAAAGCGACCGTTTGACCGGCAACTTCGTGACCGCGTTGTTCACGCATGACACGTCGCGCGCGCTTGACCCGCATTTGCACACGCACTGCATCGTGTTCAACGCAACGTTTGACGCCATTGAGCACCGCTGGAAGGCGCTCCAGAACTACGAGCTATTGCGTGCAAGAAAATTTGCAGAGAATGCCTACTATCACGAACTGTCTCGTGAACTGCGAATTTTTGGTTATCGGGTTCGCAATCGTGCGCGGGGCGATTTTGAAATCGAAGGTGTCTCCGAAGAACTGTGCGAACGGTTTTCCAAGCGGCACACACAGATTGACGAAGCACTTGCCAAGCTGCTCGCGGACAAGCCGGAACTCACTGGCGAAAATTTCCAGGATTTGCGCGAGCAACTGGCCACGACGGAGCGCTCCCGAAAACAGAAAACCTTGAGTCGTGATGAGCTTCGCAGACTGTGGGAAGCGCAATTGAACCGGACCGAGCAAATTGCTTTGCGGCAGCTTGCAAATTCTCCGGGCAAAGACGTGAATGAGGAAAAGCGCGTCACAGTCAGCGAAGCCGTTCAATGGGCAGAGGAGCATCTGTTCGACCGAAACTCGGTCGTGCTGGAATGCCAGTTGTGGCAGGAAGCATTGGGGCGGGCGCGTGGCGAGAGTTTTTCGGTTTCCGAACTCAAGGATTTCACCCAACGGCGCGGTTACATCCGGGACACCGCGCGTCCAGGTGAAGTGACGATGCGGGAAGTCTTGTTGCGTGAATGGGAAATCGTTCAGAGCGCGAAAGAGGGCGTTGGGGATTGTCTCCCTCTCGTGTCGAATCGTCGCCCGGCAAGTCCGCAACTCGACGACGAACAGAGCAAGGCTCTCGACGCCTTGCTCCGTTCGACAAATGGCGTCTCTGTCTTTCGCGGCGGCGCTGGCACGGGCAAGAGTTTTGTCCTGCACGAGCTGGCCGAACAACTTCGGGAGTCTGGCCGGCGCGTCGTAGTTCTCGCGCCGCAGCGTCAGCAAGTAGTGGAAATGGAGAAGGCAGGATTCCCGTCGCCCTCTACGGTTGCCAATTTCATCCTCAAGCGCGAACTGGCAGAACGCGCGGTCGTCGTGGTGGATGAGGCCGGTCAAATCGGCGGGCGGCAAATGCTGGAATTGATGCGGCTGGTCCGCGAGCGGAATGCCCGACTGATTCTTTCCGGCGACACGCGGCAGCACGGAGCGGTTGAAGCTTCGGATGCGTTGCTGGCAATCGAGCGGCACTCCGGCGTCAGGCCAGTCGAGTTGCACAAGATTCGGCGGCAAGACCCGGCGCTGGGCAAAGACGCCGATGAGCGCACCCGCATCAAGGAGTATCGGAACGCCGTTGAATCAGCGGCGGCGGGCAAATTGAGCGAATCGTTTGAACGCCTCGACAAGATGGGCGCGGTGGCGGCGTGCGGCTTGGGCAATCAGGCCGACAAACTGGCGGAAGAATATCTCCGGCTCGCGGAACAAGAGGCTTCGGCGGTGGTCGTCTCGCAGACGTGGGGTGAAGTGCATCGTGTTAATTCGCACGTCCGGGATGCACTCAAGTCCAAAGGGTTGCTCGGCGCAAACGACACGACGGTTCAAGTGCTGGACAAACTCGATCTGACGAACGCGCAGAAACGGGATGAGCGATTTTACCCGCCTGATGCCGTCGTCGTCTTCAATCAGAAAGTGCGCGAAGCTGAACCGGGCGCGAAAGGAAAGCTGGCGGGCATTTTGAAATCGAGTGTGCTTGTCGAAGTCGGTGGCAGGTTCATCACCGTTTCAAACAAAATGCTCGGTCACGTTACGGTTTATCTCCCGCGCGAAATCTCGGTTGCACAAGGCGACCGTCTTCATCTCAAAGCGAATCGCAAACTGGAGTCAGGCGGTCGCGTCACGAATGGCGAACTGGTCACTGCGAAGTCGGTTAGTCCTGATGGCGCGGTTGAACTCACGGATGGCCGCGTCTTGGACAAAAGTTTCCGCGAGTTTCTGCCCGGCTACGCGGTTACGTCCTACGGCTCGCAAGGCAAAACCGTGGATTACGTTTTGTTCTCCGATTCAACGGTCAAGGCCGCGACGAACGCGCAGCAATGGTATGTAACCATTTCGCGCGGGCGGCGTGGCATCCGCATCTTCACACCAGACAAGGAGCAATTGTGCGAGAACGTTGCGCGCTCCGGGCACAGGCCGCTGGCGATGGAGTTCGTGGCCGGTCTTGTCCCTCGCCGTGGCATCCGCCTTTGGGATCGCTTGCACGGCCATCTTCTCCGATTTGGAC
>JABFSR010000151.1 GCA_013140495.1 Verrucomicrobiota bacterium | reverse complement strand
TCGGCGAACTGCGCGATCCCGAGACCATCGCCACCGCTCTCCCCGCTGCGGAAACCGGCCATCTTGTTTTTGCGACGATGCATTCGCCCAGTGTCTCTCAGGCGGTGGAACGTATCGTGGGAGTTTTTGAGGGCAGCACACAACGACAGGTGATTTTGCAATTGTCGAATTCACTCCAGGGAATCGTAGCGCAGGAGTTGTTGCCCGCTGTGGATCGCAATCGCCGTGTGCTTGGCTATGAACTCGTAATCGCCACCGGTGCGGTGCGAAACATCGTTCGCGAGAATCAAATGCACCAGTTGGAGAACATCATTCAGATGGGCCGCAAGGAAGGAATGGTGCTCATGGACAATTGTCTTCACGACCTTTACTCCAAAGCACTCATCACCTACGACACTGCAGTGAGCCGTGCTCGGAATCCCGACAAGATCACCAAGCGAAACGGCTGATGCTGGACTCGGGTTGGGTCTTGTTCGCTTCCGATTCTCTGATATTGTTCGCGCCCTGATGAATTTGAATTATTGCTTTGGTGTCGTCCGAGTCTTTCGTGGTTAACCCGCCATGTCCACCATCATCTCCGCCTCCGAAGTCACCGTCCGCTATGGCGCGCGCGCGGTGCTCGACGCCGCCACACTGGCCATTGACGAGAGCGACCGCATCGGGCTGGTCGGGCGCAATGGGTGCGGCAAGACAACCTTTCTAAAGCTTCTCGCCGGCGTGCAAGCGCCGGACATCGGCGATGTCTCGCGGCGGCGCGATCTAGTTGTCAGTTATCTGCCGCAGGATTTCATGTTGGATGCGACCAAATCGGTGGCGGAAAACATTCGCGATGGCGCAAAGCCGGTGCTGGATTTGATCGCGGAATTTGAATCGCTACCGCACGACTCGAAGCGACATGAGGAACTGGAGCATCGCATCCAGGCGCTCGAAGGCTGGACGCTGGATCAACGCATCGAGACGGCGATGTCGCATCTGAATTGTCCCGCCGGCGACCGGCGCGTGGATACGCTTTCCGGCGGTGAGAAGCGGCGCGTGGCGATGTGTCGTGCCATTGTTTCGCTGCCCGATTTTCTGATCCTCGACGAGCCGACGAACCATCTCGATCCGGAATCCATTGATTGGGTCGCGGATTTTCTCGATGAGTTTCACGGCTCGTTTCTGGTCGTCACGCATGACCGCTACTTTCTTGATCGCGTCGCGAAGCGGATGGTGGAGCTGTATGACGGAAAGTTCTGGTCGCAGAACGGCAACTATACCGATTACCTACTGGCCAAGGCCGAGCGCCAGGAAGCCGACGCGACCATCGAGCACAAGCGGCAGATGTTTCTGAAGAAGGAACTCGCGTGGGTGCGCCAAGGCCCGCGCGCGCAGCGCAGCAAGCAGAAGGATCGCTTCGAGCGTTACTACGACGAAGCGGCGAAAGACGGACTGGTAATCGAGGAAGATATGGAGCTGGTCATCCCGCCGCCGCCGCAACTCGGCAATCGCACGGTGGAGGTGAGCAATCTCGGGATGACTCTCGGCGGCAAGAAATTGTTCAGCGGGTTCAACTACACGTTTGAGAACGGTCAACGCATCGGCGTTTGTGGACGGAATGGCTTGGGTAAAACAACGATGTTGAAAGCCATCATCGGTCAACTCCCGCCCACCGAAGGCACGGTGAAGATCGGGCAACTCACGAAGTTCAACTACGTAGATCAAGGTCGCCTGCAATTGAACGAGGAACGCTCGGTGTTGGACGAAGCGTCCGATGGCACGGAGTTCGTGATCTGGGGTGATTCAAAAATCTCGGTGCGCTCATATCTCAAGCGGTTTCTCTTCGCCGATGACCGCATCACCACGCAGGTCAAAAAACTCAGCGGCGGCGAACGCAGCCGACTATTGCTCGCCAAGATTTTGAAGTGCGGCGGCAACTTCCTCATCCTCGACGAACCGACGAACGATCTCGATCTACCGACATTGCGCGTTTTGGAAGAAGCGCTGATCGCGTTTCCGGGCATGGTGCTCGTCGTGAGCCACGACCGCTATTTCCTGAATCGCGTCTGCACGAACATCCTCGCGTTCGAAGGCGACGGAAAAATCGCCCACAGCGTCGGCGACTACGATTACTACTTGGAAAAGAAGGAGCGGGTCGCCAAAGACGCAGCGCGGCAAGCCGCCGCATTTCTTTCCGCCAGCAAATCCGCACCGACGCAAACCGCGAAGCCGAGCGGACCAAAATCGCGCAAATTATCCTTCAAGGAACAACGCGAACTGGACGGCATGGAAGCGCAGATTCACGCAGTCGAAGCCGATGTGGTGCGCATTGAAAGTTTGTTTGCCGACCCCGAATTGTTCCGCAAGAACGCGGCGAAGGTGAACGCGCTCACCGGCGAGCTGGACGCGGCGAAGGAAAACGTGACGAAGCTTTATGCACGATGGGAGGAGCTGGAGGCGATTCGATCGGCTTCGGTTGCGTCGGAGTCACGGGCTTGCTGATGTGGAGATATTTTAGCTTGTGCCGCTGAAAATTGATTGAGGCCGGTTTCGCAAGATATGTTGCTGGTTTCTTTCTCAACAATTTGAATGTCGAACAAGGCAAAAGAACCTTGCAAATGAGGGCTGATAGCATTTGAATATGCGCCCTCCGGTCTGGCTGGGTAGCTCAGTTGGTAGAGCAGAGGACTGAAAATCCTTGTGTCGGCGGTTCAATTCCGCCCCCAGCCACCATTTTTTCAAAAGATGGTGGGATACATCTTACGCACAAGTGGCTGACCAGTGCGAGACAAGTTCCGAAGAGGTTTGCAGATTGCTTCGCCGTTTTCTTCGTGCAGGCAGAACCCTCAATGTGCATGAACTGAGACGATGCATCCGTTTCACTTAAGCAGCAGGTTCTTGATGCTGAGTCCCGTCACTTGTCTGCCGAGAAAGAGTTCGTTTTTGCCACCTTCGAGTTTTTGGACCATTACGCTGTGGTTCTTCTTGACGTTACGGTCAGGTCTCGACTATAAAGAACCTAATTCCTTTTTGAAGAACCGTTTATTAAAGGCAATAAGCCCGTGAAATGGTCTATTAACTTGCGGCACTGCTATTTCTGTGAGTCGGAACAACCAATTTGAAATAGAGGCCTTGGAGCCGCGGGTGCTGCTTTCGGCAAGCCTTGATGTTGTCCTGGTGACTGGGGCGGCTGTTCCTGGCAACGCGGTGATCGAGTGTTCCCTTCTCGCTGGGGCGACAACTCCGGCGCCCCCCACTGACAGCATTTTTGAGGGGGTGCAGACCGAGCCGCTTACGGAAACTTCGACTGCCGCGACGCCGTCTTCCTCCGATTCGGCTCAGCCGACTTCCCCGAGCGAGAGTGCTGTTCTTGCTACCAACTCCGCTGGCGGAATTGCTGCCACGGGTGCTGGGGCAAATCTTCAAGTAACGACCACTGGTTCGTCACAAGTTTCGGGCAGTCCGCAGACCGACCAGTTAACGACTACACTGACTGCGGCGAATGGTCCGCCTCCGCCAACTACTGGTTCGACTCCCTACACCGGCTTGCGTTTGAATGGTGTTCCGTTGGGGAATGAAAGCTCCGGGAGCCCTCTGGGCGGCCTTTTTGACGTGGGCGCGGGAGATACTTTGTCCGGCTCTGGCGTGATCAACGGGGATGTGGTGGTGACTGGCACAATCTCGCCCGGCAACAGTCCGGGCTTGCTGCAGACCGGCTCGCAAACCTGGCTCGCGGCGTCTTTCCCCTACGATTGGGAAATCAACGATGTGGCTGGCGGTGAAGGCAATAATCCCGGTTGGGATTTTCAAAAGATCAATGGCAGCCTGACCATGGTCGCCACGACGGCCAATCCGGCGACTATCCGGGTGAAGTCGCTGCAGTTGAACAACGCGCCCGGCAACGTCACCAATTTCAATTCCGCCACCGCCTACACCTGGCGGATCCTCAGCACCACTTCGGGCATCATCGGCTTCAACCGCAGCGTCGTCACTCTCAACGCGGCCAACTTCACCAACTCGCTGGGCAGCGGCGCACTCGTGCTGGATGTTTCGGCGGATGGGCGGGACTTGCTGGTCCGGTTTGTCCCGACCTTGCCAAACCTCGCCATTGGCCAGCCGGTTTGGACTTCGCAAGGCCCGACGTACATCACCGGCAACGAGAATTCCATTCTGTCTCCTGACGACCCCGCTTCGGGCGCCGTGCAGGTCATTGCGGTTCACCCCACCGATCCAAGGATCGCCTGGCTCGGCTCGGTCAACGGCGGAATTTGGCGGACCTCGAACCTGGATTGGTCCACGACGAACGGGATCAACGACAACGGCGTCGGCGGCACGGACGAGGCCGCCGAGACGCCGACGTGGATTCCGCTCGGCCAAGACCTGCCTTCCCTGGCGATCGCTTCGCTGGCTGTCAGTCCCTTCGATTCGTTGAACAACCCCGTCACCAACGCCACGCCGTTCAGCCAGATGGTGCTGTTCGCAAGCACGGGTTCCTTCAGCAGTTCGGCCCGGGGCGGCACCGCCGCCGGCTTGTTCCGTTCGCTGAATGGCGGAGCGAGTTGGACCGAAGTGGGCAACTTCCAAGGCTTGCGTGCCAGCGCGATTGTGCCCTCCTCCCAGACGCCGGGTTTGGTGTACGTGGGCACGTATGAGATCACCCTGTCCGGGCTGTTTTCCGCCGGGCGCGGTGGCGTCTATCGCTCCACCAATAACGGGACCGCGTGGGATCGCCTCTCCGGTCAGGGCGGTTTGCCGCAATTTCATGTCACGGACCTCGTGCAGGAACCGGGCAATGCCGGAAGATTTTACGTCGCTCTCGCTGGCGAGACCGACGGCCTGAACGCCGCGAACATCGGGGTTTATCGTACGGACAGCGGCACGGCTGGGGTTGTCACCTGGACCAAAATGGATACCGGAATCGTGCCTGATTACGATCACGACGGCGTAGCGGGCGAAGCGCAACTCGACGAGGATGTCATCATCAACAACGACATCCTCGACCCCGGCGAGGATACGAACAACAACGACGTGTTGAATCTCGGCGAAGACACCAACAGCAACGGCGTGCTCGACGAGGGCGAATTGGATTTCGATCACAACGGCGTGGCGAACGTTGTGCTCATTGCGGAAAACTTAGAGAATGCCCTGCGCATCCGTTTGTCCGTGAGCCAGGCGGTGGGACACGCGGTTTATGCCGCGCTCATCGGTGCCCATGATGGGCGGCTGGCAGGAGTTTTCCGTTCCGCGAACGCGGGCGCGAGCTGGACCCGGATTGGGGCGGACCCGCGCACGAATGGCGGCCAGGGGGCGCGACACTTCGGCATCGCGGCGGATCCGATCAACAATTTCCTCGTCTATGTGGGCGGCGACGCCAGCACCGAGTCGCCGTTCAGTGGCATCATTTACCGCGGCGACGCCAGCTCCGGCACCTGGACGCGCATCTCCGCCAAGAGCCGGCCCGATGCCGGACCTTATGGCGCCACCGCCCCGCACGCGGACATTCGCAACCTTACCTTTGACGCGAGCAATAACAGCTTCATGGCGCTGACCGATGGCGGCCTTTACCGCCTGCAAAATCCCCGCCCGGGCGGCGGCACGAGTTGGGAATTCATCGCACGAGCCGTGGGAGTCGCCGAACTTTCATCCGTCGCCTACGACTCCAATACGAACACTGTTTTCATGGGCCTTCAGGACAATGGCGTGATCGCCCAGAGACCGGGCTTGACCGATGGTTACGGTCTGGTTGACGGCGACGGTAACTACGTCGGCGTCGCCTACAACCCAGCCCAGCCGAACCTCTCGACGCGCTTCTTCATGGCGAACAACTTCCGCAGCTTCTGGCGCGAGACCTTCAACAACCTCGATGTCTCCCAGGGCTACACCCAAATCCTACTCAAAGCCCCCGGCTCCGCCGACAATTTCAGCGGCCTCGACGACAACTGGACCAACGGCCAGACCGACCGCAATTTCAAACGTTTCCAATATCTCCCCTTCGCGATCAATGCCGTGGATGATCTCAGCGACGGAGTCGTCAAGCTCGTGCTCGGTCGCCTCGGCCTCTACGTCAGCGACGACAGCGGCGACCACATCATCATGGCGCCCGGCTGGCGCATCGGTCCCAATACCGGCTTCGTATCCGCCGTCGCCTACGGTGGAAAATCCGGCGGCATCGCCAACCAAAACATTCTTTACGCTGCGCGCGGTGATAAAGGCGAAATCCTCGTCAGTTCCGACAACGGCGGCACATTCCAGACTCTCTCCCCTACCGGCGCCGGCAGCATCCACCAGATCAGCCTCGACCCCGAGAATTGGCGCACCGCCTTCGCGGTGGATGACAAACATGTCTGGGCCATCACTGTCGCCGCCAACGGTTCTGTCAGCGCGGTCAACGTCACCGGCAACCTCGGCGATCTCACCGGCGGATTTCAATCTGTTGAAGTCGTCAACGTGAACAACCAGTTGGTCGTGGTCGTGGGCGCGCGCGACGGAGTTTATCGGCTTGGCGTCGGCGATCTTGCCGGGTTGCAGGCCAATCCCAAGACCTACGCGCTCTGGAGTCGTTTCGGCGTCGGCCTGCCCAACGTCCAAGTGGCGGACCTGCAGTACAATGCGACCGACAATGTTTTGGTGGCGGGCACGCGGGGGCGCGGCGACTGGCTGATCGCGAACGCTTCCACCGCCTTGCTCGCCGAACCAGTGCTCCGCTTCGAGGCAGACGCTGGCAATCAACAAGTCCGCCTCGTCCTCGCCACCGTCACTGGTGCATCGCCGCGCGAACTGGAGTTTTATCTCGGCGGCAGTCTCATCGCCACGTATCCGCTGGCCAACATCCTCAAAATCTCCGTCCACTTGGGGTCGGGCACGGACAATTTGATTGTGGACAGCACCGAAGGGGACGTGGCGATTCCGGGCGGCATCGAATTCGACGGCGGCGCGGGCGCCGACACGTTCGACTTCCAAGGTCCGGCCCGCACGGCCTTAGAATCCGCCACGCAGGGCACAATCTCGATCCGCGAGATGGGCCACCAAAAAGTCTTCGCCACGAACGTTGAGACGTTTCTCGACACCACCACGGCGGAGAATTTTCTGACGGCCATCCGCAACGGGTTTCAATCCGTCTCCGACTGGTTCTCGCGCGTGGATGATCTCGGGGAAATGCCGCTGTTGGGTGACTCGCTCGGTTCCGCGTTGGGCGGCGGACAATTCCGTCCGCTCAAACAGTTGGCCGACGAGAAACGCGCCGGGTTGGACGGCGCCGGCCCCGCCTTTGGCAGTGCGCGCGAACAACTCACCTCCCTCATGACGCGGCTGCTCGAAAACGGCACGGGCGGTTTCCGCATCGCCGACATCGGCACGCTCATCACCAACGCGATCAATTTGCAGAGTCTGCTGGATTCGCTCGACAACATCCCCGGCAACGTGACCGTGGACGGCGGATTGCAAAAGCTGGTGCTCGGCGATCCGACCGATCCGAACAAACCGTTCAAGCGCACGCTGACCTTCAACGCCCCGCTCGATGCGACGCTGCTCGGTGGCCAGATCGAACTGCACGGCAGCCTGGAACTGAGCGCCGAGATTGACCTGATGATGGAAATGGGCGTGGACGCGCGCGGCTTCTACGTTCGCACCAACGCCACGGCGCAACCGGAGATCACCATCCGCAACATCGTCGTGAATGGCCGGGTCTCGGCCACCGGCACTTTCGGCATCGTCGCCGTGGAGCTCAACGAAGCCACGCTCACGCTTGATCCGGATGTGAAGGTCACCATTGATCTCGTCGAGCCGGTGGATTCCTACGGCCACCCGGCGGATGGCAAATTGCGGCTCTACGAATTCACCAACGACCCTGCGCCGCTGTTCAGCGTCAGCATCATCGGCGACCCGCTTCAGGACGATGTCCGATTGGATGGTGAGTTCACCCTGTCCGTGGCGGCGGGGAATGGCGCCCCGTTCCTCAATCTGGGCACGATCAACCTCGGCCTTGTCTGGGAGGACATCAACAATCTGGGCAGCCTGCGCGTGGATGCGAGCGCCAGTCCCGAGGCCGGCATCCTGATGCGCTTCCTGAATTTCGATCGCGAGCAACTGCTGGGCGAACTCCAGCGCTTGATGGACACCCTCGGCCAGCTCGGCGAGAGTGATCTGCTCAACGTCAAACTGCCTTTCGGGAGCGGCTTCAAACTGAGTGACATTCTCGATTTCTCCACTTCCTTCCTGGAGAAAGTTTACGGTCAGTTGGTGGACCTGGACATGGTCGGCAGCACGCACCAGAACGTCGGAAACATCACGCAGGGCAAATTGAATGGCGATGCCAAATTTATCATCACCATTGACGGTGTCGCGTCCAACCTCATCACCGTGACGGCGGTCAGCACGCTTAACAACCTCTCGCTCGCCGATCTGGCCGCCGACATCAACGCCGCGCTGCCGCCCGCCACCGCCGCCCAAGTCGTCGCCCAACCATATTTGGGCAACATCCGCTTCCACCTGCTGAACCCGAATGGCCGTTCGCTCAAAGTATCCAGCCCCGACGCGAACTCGCCGATGTTCACCCAGCTTGGTTTCGCCAACAACCAGAGCGCGGGCGAGAAACTGAAAGTGCCCAGCTTGCAGGCGATGATGCGGCGGTTGCAGGAACTTTTCCCGGCGTTGAACCTGAACCTGAATCTGGATCAACTCACCAAGCGCCTGAAGTGGGACCTCGCGTTCAATTACACCTTGCCGAGCCAGACCACCGCCTTCGCCTACGACACCAACTTCAACTTGGGCAGCCTGGCCGACGCATCCTTTACCGGCACGCTGTCCGTCAACGGCGCGGTGGGCGTCAGCTTGAAGCTCGGGATTGATTTCAACGCGGCTCAAGCGCCGCGCTTGCTCGGTTCATTCCTCACGCCTCCGCCGTCCAATGGTCACCTCACCAGCGGGTCCAATTTCATCATCAACCTGAACGACGGGACGCGCTACGCCATCGCGGTGACGGTGGCGGAAACGGTCGCGTTCACGCAACTCTCCGATCTCGTGGCGTTGTTGAACAGCAAGCTGCTGCCGTACACCTTCAATCCCGGCGGCGGCCCCATCCCGCTCAACCGCGTCATCCGTTTCATCCAATCGCGCAACCTCGACAACTCCCTCGCCCCGGGCATCCGCCTGGAGGTGATCAATGAAGACAAGGATGCTGACGGCAACCTCGATGTAAAAGAGGACCTCAACAACAACGGCATCCTTGATTCGGGCGAAGACCTCGACGGCGATCGCCACATGGATATCAACGAGGACAAGGTTTATCAGAATGTGGACCCGGTCTTCGTCAACACCACGCTCGACAGCATGTTGAACAAGGTCAACTCGCTGACTATCGAGGCTGGCCCGAACGATCCGATCTTCAATGAAGTCGGCTTCCTGCCCAACACCGTCGCCCGGTCGGTGGTGAAAGGCGTCTTCATCGAGAACACCACACTGACCGCCACCGGCTCTGTTTCTGCCACCAACCTGGCAGCCAGCGCGCGGCTGGCGATGTTCAGCCTATCAACCAGCGGCGGCACGGCCACCGGCGCGGTCAACATGGTCTTCAACCTCGTCAATCCCCTCGGAGGCACGCGCATCTTCCTCACGCAGATGCTCGGCGACCTGCGGCATTTGAGCGATTACATCGGGGTCAATCCGACTTGGACGGCCAGCCTCGACATCCACCTGCCCAATCTGGTCGTCACGCCGAACATCTTCTCCGGCCAGATTCCACCAACCGCCGAAGTTCGCCTCTTCATTCCGGACCTGCACTACGTCACTTACAATCCCAATCCCTACCACCCGGTCACCAACAAGCAGGGATTGTTCGTCACGTATCCACAGTTCGGCCCGCTGCAGAATTTCGATTGCCTCTCCACGACCGAGTTCATCATCGCGTTGAAATCGCTCTCCACCCAACTCGGCCAGTTCAAGGCGTTCGATTTCCTCAACCGTCCCCTGCCGTGGATCAACATCAGCATCAGCCGCGTGATGGATTTTGCCGCGGACTTCGCCGCGACCGTCAAGGGCCTCGCGACCGGGAACGGCAAGACCCTCGATGTGCTCGAAGCAAAGATCGAAAGCCTGCTCGGCATTCCCGCCAACGATCTGAATTTCTCGGTGGAATACACCCCGGTCCAATCGCTCGTCACCGGCACGCCGATCACGGCGGCCGAATATCGCCTCAACCCGACCGGCCAGAACAACGCGCTGCACTTCACCTCGCTCGCGCTCAATGGCGACACTTTCAACGGAGTCACTTTCAAGTTCGTTGATGACGGCACGCTCCCCGCCGGCACGGACGCCGCCGTCGTGGATAACTACGACGCCGCCAACAAAGTCGTCACCATCCACTACAACGCCACTTACACCACCGCGACCAAGATCAAGAACGAGGTCCACGCGAAATATCTGGCGAACACCGCAACCATGCCGTTCGACGCCACGCTCGACTCAGTGGACACCGGGAACAACGGCTCCGGGACCGTACATCAGACCGCGTTGAAGATGGAGTTGAGCTACCATCTCGCGTACTCCAATGCGATCCCGATGGCGTTCGGCCTCGGCGATCTTGTCGATCTGCTGCCGCTGAACTCGCCCGCGCGCACGCTCCTGGCGGGCATTGCCGATTTCGTCACGGCTTCCGGTTCGGGCGATCTCAACGTCACCGCCAGCGCCGACCTCAAGCTCGTGTTCGGGGTGGACGTGAGCAATCCGTGTGGCGGGAAGCCGTTCTTCTACGACACCGACTACAACGGCCCCAACACGGGCACTGGCATCAACCTTGCCGCTTCTGTCCGCGCCACGAATCTGAATTTTACCGCCGGCATTGGCAGCATCAACATCTCCGTCAAGAACGGCACCGCCACCCTTGATTCCGACGGCTTGCCGGGCAGCGTGGGCGGCGATCAGGACGCGACCTTCACCGTCTCGCTGCTGGATAGCAACGGCGATGGCCGGCACTACGTCCGCACCGGCGAGACTTTCTTCAACTCCAGCAACATCGGCATCGCTCTCACCGCCGGCGCGAGCACGGTGCTCCCGCTCTACGCTCTCGGCGGTTTGATTGCGCTGGGCAGCAGCAGCGACGCCGATGGGGATGGTTATCCGGATAATGATTTGGTCGTCATCATCCCGAGTTTCAAACGGCTCTTCTTCCCGGAGAAAACCAACGGCGCGAATCAGGCGACCATCGTCAGCCCCGGACCGAACAACGACTTGGTCTTCACCAGCCCGGTCGCCGGTCAGGAAGTCAAAATCATCAACGTCACAGGAACGCCTTCCGCGTTGCTGAACGGCACGCGGCTCGAAGTCAGCCTCAACAGCCTCATCACGACCGCCGCGCCGCAGGTTGCCGGCCCCAGCGCCTTGGCCACGCAGATTGCGGGTTTGGGTTGGAGCGTCGCCCTGAGCGGCACCGACACCGGCAACACCGGCGCCGGTAAAGTTTATGCCGACCTCACCATCCTCACCCCGAACCTTGCCAACCTGCTCAGCGGCTTCAATCCGTGCGATCTGGTGAAGAACGCGCCCATGTTGCTGGATGGCCTCGACGCGCTGCTCGGCACGATCCAAAACGGTTTGGCGAATAATGTTCTCAACAAAGTGCTCCCGCTGGTCGGAAACAAACTTAGTCAGGCGGCGGATTTCATCGGCAAGTTCCGCGGCGGACTTCTGGCCCAGATTCGCGCGCAACTAACTTTGGCGGGTGATCCGATTGCGCTCGTCCAGGAAGCCATTTTCAAATCCTTGGGCAAGCCGGGCCTTGATCTCCTGGTCAAATCCGACGGCTCGCCCCTCAACGCCGCCAGCGACGTGGAAATTGAATGCACCGGCAGCGCGATCAACTTCAAGGTCCGGCTCAAGAAGACGCTCGCCTTGGTGGACACCAGCGCCCACCCGATCAACTTCGACATCGGCATTCCCGGCCTGGGTCTCGAGGTCAACGGCAACGTGAAAGTCCAGGTGGGTTTTGATCTCAAGCTCTACTTCGGCCTCAGCGCGAGCGACGGGTTCTACTTTGACGCTTCGGACGCCGAGGAACTGCGCGTAGATTTCAAAGTCACGATTCCGGGCCTTAATGCCAAGGGCAGCCTGCTCTTTCTGCAACTGGACGTTGGCGACGATGCGGACGACCCTTCGTCTTTCGTGGGTTATTTCAGCGTGGATATTCGCGGTCCCGCGAGCCATCCCAACAAGCTGAAGTTCTCTGATTTCAGCCTGAGCACGTTCAGCTTCAGCGATGCCTTCGCCGCGCAACTCGGCGCCATCGCGGATGTGAACCTCGATCTCGCCGTCAGCTTCCGGGGCAACGCCGTCTTCCCGCGCTTGCTGGCCGAGTTCAATTTGGATTGGGAGTGGACGCTGGGCGGCGGCGAGGATGGCACGCTCGAACTTGGCTTCCACGACGTCCGCCTGGATGCCGGCGCGTTCATCTCCAAGTACGTCAAGCCCGTGCTCGATCAGGTCAAGCAGGTGACCAGCCCGCTCGAGCCGCTGATGGATGCGCTCACGACCCCCATCCCGATCATCTCCGACCTGGCGGGCGAGCCGATTGACATGCTCGCACTGGCGCGGCTGTTCGGTAAAATCAAACCGGGCACCGAGGAATTCATCCGCGACTTCGCCGACATCGTGGATCTGATCAATGATACGTCCTACTCGGACAATGGCTCGATCGAGATCCCGCTCGGATCGTTTGAGCTTGAGGCCGATGCCCTCGGCAACGTGGGTCGCAAGGCTGGCGATCCCGATCCCGCGGCCCAGGCGCTCTCCAGCGGCACGAGCGATTCCGGCATCAAAGGCTTCCTGACCAAGCTGGAAAAATTGGGCATCAAATTCCCGTTCTTGGAAGTGAGCGAGCTGTTCAAGCTCTTTACCGGCCAGCCGGTGACGCTCATCGAGTATCACATGCCCGTGCTGGAATTTAATTTCCGCTTCAAACGGTCCGTTCCGGTTTATCCCCCGCTCTATGTGGTGTTCGGAGGTGAGGCGGGAATAAAAATTGATCTCACGTTCGGTTACGACACCTATGGCTTGCAGAAATTCTTCAGCACCTCGGACAAAAAAGTGGCGGACATCTTCGACGGCTTCTTCGTCAAGGACGTGAACGATGCGGGCAAGGATATTCCGGAAGTCGTGCTCACTGGTGGCTTGTTCGCGGGCGCGGAACTGAACTTCGGCTTCGCGGAAGTCGGCGTCACCGGCGGCCTCTTTGCCGAAGTGGATTTCAACCTCAACGACCCGGACGGCGATGGCAAAGTCCGCCTGAGCGAAATCATCGCCAACGCCAAGCACGACATTCGGTGCATCTTCGACATCCACGGCGAGCTGTATGTCGAGTTCACGGCCTTCATCAAGATTCTCAAATGGGAGAAGGAGTGGGACTTTGGCCGCATTGACATCCTCACACTCGACCTGATCTGCCCCGCGCCGGTCCTGGCCAACGTGAGCTCTGGCGTGCTGACTTTGCACATGGGGCCGCTTGCCGCCGACCGGGAAGAGGGTGATCTCGAAGACGGCGACGAATACTTCATCGTCACCCACATTTCCGGCGACGGCACAATCGCGGTTCCGGAAATCGTCGAGGTCAGCTTCAACGGCATCAAGCAAATCTACAAAGGCGTCACAGAGATTCAGGCCGACGGCGGCGAGGGGAACGACACGATTGACCTGCGCGGCGTCCTCGCTCCGGCCATCGTCAATGGCGACAACGGCAACGATACGATTTACGCCGGTAACGCCGGCCGCGGCGACGGCAGTCTCTATCACGGTAACGCCGGCAATGACCGGATCATCGGCGCTCTGCAAAAACAGTCCATCCAGCCGGTGCTTGATGAATTCTATGGCGATGACGGCAACGATACGCTGACTGGCAACGAAGGCGATGACTGGCTGTATGGCGGCGCGGGCAACGACACGCTGACCGGCAACAGTGGCAACGACCTGATCTGGGGCGGCGATGGGGCGGACGTGATCCGGGGCGACGACGGCGACGATGTTATTGATGCGGGCGCGGGCAACGACCGGATCACCGGCGGCACTGGCAATGACCTCATCACCGCCGGCGATGGTGCGGATACGGTGGATGCCGGCGATGGCAACGATTGGGTGGATGGCGGCGCCGGGCCGGACTACATCATCGCCGGCAACGGCAATGACTGGGTGGACGCTGGCGCGGGCAACGATCGCATCCTCGGCGGACGCGGCGACGATCAACTCATCGGCGGCGCGAACAACGATTTCATTGACGGTGGCGCGGGCAGCGATGTGATCTTGGGCGACTTGGGCACCATCACGACACCCGCGCTTTACGCGCCCACCGCGTTCCCCGTTACGGTGCTCGCCGTCAGCGGGACGGGGGATGACACGTTGGTTGGCGGTGCGGGCATTGATGTCATCTTTGGCGCGGGCGGCAACGACCGGATTTTCGGCGGCCAACTCCTCACCAGCGGCCAGAACCAAGTGGCGGGCGCCAATCCGAGCGAATTCTATGACGGCGCTGATTTCATTGATGCGGGCGAGGACAACGACATCGTGTTTGCCGACGACGCGCGTGGTACGGCCAGCACGAGTTACCCCGGCGCGGTGATCAAGGGCACCGCTTGGTTCGACATCGCTGACGTCTATGCGGTCGTGAACAATATCCGCGACTCGGGCGAAAACGGTTTGGCTGGCGTGAGCGTCGAACTGCATCGCCTCAACACGACACTGGTCGGCACCACGTTGACCGACGCCAACGGCGAGTTCACCTTCTCCGGCCTGGACGCCGGTGATTACTACCTCGTGTTCAGCTTGCCGACCGGCCTGACCTACGCCACGCAGAACGTCGGCAGCGATGACACGATCGACAGTGACGTGGACGGCACCGGCAAGACCGGCACCATCCATGTGGACGAGGGCGCGAGCGACATCACCCACGCCGCCGGCTACCACGGCACGAATCCCCTGATCAGCATCGACAATCAGTCGGTGGTCGAAGGCAGTGCCGGGCTGACGGAAATGCTCTTCACCGTGACGCTCTCCAATCCCTCCAGCACCACCGTCACCGTTTGTTACGAATCGTCCCCGGACTTTGGCGTGCACGGCGCGGATCGCATTCTGGATTTCGCCACTGTTTCCTGGTCACTGACGTTCCTGCCGGGCCAGACGACCCAGACCATCCGCGTTCAGGTCGTGGGCGACACGGTGTATGAACGGGACTACGAAACTTTCTCGGTCCTGTTGGATCTACCGCACAATGCGACGATTGATCCGCTGCACCAGACCGGCACGGGAACGATCATTGACGATGACACCGCCCCGGTGGTGAGTGTGGTTGACACCCGGGGGAACGAGGGGGCCGCGCTGATTTTCGTGGTGCGACTTTCCAACGCCAGCAAGTTCCCGGTGTCCCTCGAGTACCTGACGTCGCAAGCCGTGGAGCACGACGGCACGCTGTTGCATGATGGTGCGGTCACGGTGCTCGACTACGCGAACACCTACGAAATCATTCCGGGCGCGTTGGTCTTTGCGCCGGGTCAGACGGAAATGACCGTTACGGTTGGCACGATGCAGGACAATCTGGATGAATACGACGAGCAGATGAATTTGCGCATCGCGCTCGACCCGACCGCGTCCAACAACTACGCCTCGCTGGGCCGCAAGGTCGCCAACGGTTTCATTCTGGACGACGACGCGACGCCGTTCGTGCAGATTACGCCGGTCACGCAGACGGTGACCGAAGGCCACGCGGGCACCACGCCGGTTTACTTGATCATCAGCTTGCGCGACCCGATCACGAACCTGCCCACCATCAGCGGCCGGCCGGTGACCGTTACTTGGGCCACGGGCTCGGGCACCGCGTTCGTGGTCCCGACGGACACTGAGGCGGCGGATGCGGAATATCTTTTCGACCATGTCACCTTCGCGCCGCAGACGAACACCTACGCGGGTGATTCGTTCCAGAGCATCATGGTGAACATCCTGGGTGACACGCGCCTGGAACCACAAATCAGCGGTCAGTGGGAGTATTTCTTCGTCAACCTGCTCCAGGCGACCCATGGCGTGCTGGACGCGGACGATGATAATCTCAACCACGCCACGATTTTTGTGCAAGACGATGAAGTGCCTGATCCCGGCCCGTGGTATGTCCAGTTTGATCGCACCAACTACCGCGTGAAGGAAGGCCAGTCGCTGACGGTGACGATTGTGGCCGCCGAGAACAGTTCCCTGCCGCTGGCCGTCTATTGGAGCATCGGTGGCGCGGGCCTCGGCATCGCTACTCCGGGTCTCGACTACACCGGCGTCTGGGAAAACGGCGGCAGCGGCCCGCGCGAGTTGGTGCGCTTTGCGCCCGGCCAGACGACGTTGACCTTCACGATCCCGACCCTTCCGGACAATGTGTATGAAGGCGACGAAGTCTTTGATCTTTACCTGGCGAATCCCAAAGGCGGACCGGTGCGCGCGCCCAACCAGGTTGCCACGGTCACCATCGTTGAAGATGATCCAGTGCCACACCTTAAGATCAACGACGTTTCGAGCGCGGAGTCCGGGGGCTTGGCGCACTTCATCGTCACCGCGACGGGCGACTCCGTCGTGCCGGTCACAGTCAACTGGCTCGCTTACAACGGCACCGCCAAAGCCCCCACTGACTTCAGCCCGACTGGTGGCAGCTTCGTCATCCCGATCGTTATCGGCACCTACACCGTAGATTTGGGCAGTGACCCGCTCGGGCACCCGCAGGTCCTGATCCTCAATGACGCCGCACCCGAACTGACGGAGAATTATTACGTCCGGCTCAAACTGGCCGTGCCAGACACGGCGATTATTGACGACTACGAAGGCAAGGGAACGATTCTGGACAATGACCCGGTGACGGTCCACGGCTTCGTGTTCATGGACTTGAACGGAAACGGCTTCTTCGATGCGGGCACAGATTACGGCTTGAGCGGCGTCCAGACGACCATCACCGACGCCAATGGTATTCATACGACTGTCACCGGCCCGACGCTGACCGACCCCAACGGCAACTACAATTATGCGCTGGTCGTCTTGCTGGGCAACGACACGGTCACGCTCAACCCGCTCACCACGCCGGCCAACAGCATCAACACCACTGGCAGTCTGCCGCTGTTCGTCCTCTTCACCCCGTTTGTTTCCAACGCGCCGGACATTGGATTTAATATCCCCTCCACGGAGTTCGAAGAACCCACCGGCTCGCTGGGCGAAAGCGGCGGGGCGAACAATGACACCGTCTATGGCGGCCAGGGCAATGACGTCATCAGCGGCGGCAACGGCGATGACTGGCTGATCGGCGGCCACTGGACCGGCCCCATCGGCGCTTGCGACGGCTCGCCCTACAACGTGGTAGTGAGCGACAATCAGGGTCGCAAATATGTGGATACCACCCTCCCCGGGAACCAGAACCCGCCCCGGAACGAGGAGGAACAGGAGCCGTGCCCGGATGACGACATCATCCATGGTTCCAACGGCAACGACGTCATCTTGGGCGACTACGGTTACATCACCGGCGCCGGCGTGGCTGTTTTCCTCGGCGGCAACGGGCTGGACAAACTGTTCGGTGAGGCGGGCGATGACTTTATTTATGGTCAGGACGGAACGGATCAACTGCGCGGTGGTTTGGGTGACGATACCCTGACCGGCGGTGGCGGCGACGAGTTGTACATTTACGATGGTGATGTCAACGAAGGCAACGACACGATCATCGAAACCGCGTTCGGCGGGACTGACACGATTGATCTGTCGCAAACCTCCGGCTGGTCCATCGTCTTCGATCTCGGCAGCGTGGTGCAGCAAACCGTCACGCCGTTGCTCAAGCTCACCCTCCCGAATGGCAGCGTCATTGAGAATCTCATTGGCGGCAGTCGCGACGACGTGCTCATCGGCAACGTCCTAAACAACCGCATCGAAGGCGGCAACGGCAATGACATCCTGTTCGGCTTGGGCGGCAGCGACACGCTCATCGGCGGTTTGGGCAGCGATACTTATCGGTATGACGCGGACGGTCTGACTTCCAACGATTATCTGCTCGAGACGAACTCTCTTGCCACCGCCAATGATGTGGACGTGATTGATTTTGTCGGCACCACGACCGTTGGGATCAACCTCAACCTCAGCATTGCCAATGTTCAGCAGTTTGTCACCGGCACGCTGTTCATCACTCTCAGCGACGCGCTGGGCTTCGAGAACCTTTACGGCGGCGACTTTGTTACCGGCGACACTCTCATCGGCAATGCCCGCGACAATGTAATCTGGGCCCGCGCAGGCAATGACACTCTCAACGGCGGCGCCAACGGCGTGGTCGGCGATACGCTGCGCGAGGAACGGGGTAGCGGGTTCAATCTGACCAACACCACCCTGACGGTCACGATCACCGGCGAAGTGGATACTTATTCGAACTTCGAGAACGTCAGCCTAGTGGGCGATGCCACGGCGAACATCCTCGATGCCACGCCATTCACCGGCACGGTTTATCTGGACGGCCGCGGCGGTAGCGACACGTTGCGGGGCGGTACCGGCGTGAATTATCTCACCGGTGGCGCGGGCAACGATTTGATCTATGGCTCGGCAGGACTGGACATCGTCACCGAAAAGGCTGATGGCGACTTCATTCTGACCAACGCGACGCTCGTCTTAAATCTGTTTGTCGGCGGCACCGAGACGGATACTTTCAACACGACCGGCGGCGCGATTGAGCAGGCCGATCTGACCGGCGGCGATCACAACAACACTCTCACCGCCTCGGCATTCACCGGCTCGGTCACGCTCCGCGGTGGCGCGGGCAACGACACACTCATCGGCACCGCCAACGCCGACACATTGATTGGCGAGGCTGGCAATGATTCGCTTCAAGGCGGCAATGGCAACGACACGTATGTGTTTGATGGCGACAACAACCTGGGCACCGACACGGTGGTGGAAGTGCCCGGCGGCGGCTCCGATACGTTCGACTTCTCGCTGACTGACTCAGCCGAGCTTGAGATCAACCTCGGCGATTCGAGCGTGGCGCCATTCGCAGGCACGCAGGTCGTCAATGCCAACCTCACGCTCATCCTCCCGGCGGACGTGATTGAAAATGTTCAAGGCGGCCAGCGGGATGACGTGATCATCGGCAACTCGCTCAACAATCTGCTCGCGGGCAACGCCGGCAATGACTATCTGACCGGCGGCCTAGGCACCGACACGCTCGACGGCGGCGCGGGCCTCAACCCGAACAACAACCAACCCTACGTGGATCGCGTGATCGAAACCCGCGACACGGACCTAACGTTGACCAATACCTCGCTCACCTTTGCCTTTGGCGAAACCGACACGCTGATTTCCATCGAAACCGCGACGCTCACCGGTGGCATGAGCAACAACATCTTGAATGCTTTGAACTTCTCCGGCCCGGTTACGCTCCAAGGCGCGGACGACGACGACATCCTGTTGGGCGGTGGGAACAATGACTTCCTCGAAGGCGGCGCGGGCGATGACTTCTTGTATGGAAATTTCGGCGACGACACCTATTTGTTCGATGCCGACAACAATCTGGGCAGCGACTTCGTTAGCGAATCGTTGGGTGGCGGCATTGACACCTTCGACTTCGCGGCGACCAACTCGCTGGCCGTCACGGTGAACCTTTCCCTGATCAGCCTGCAAGTCGTCAACGCCAACCTCAGCCTCACCTTGAATCAAAACGATGTGATCGAAAACATCCTCGGCGGCGCGTTGAATGATACGCTGATTGGAAATCTCCTGAACAATGTGCTCACGGGCAATGCCGGTGGGGATCGGCTGGAAGGGCTCGGCGGCGACGACACGTTGAATGGCGGCAGCGGCGATGTCACCTACGCGTTCGATGCTGACAACGTGCTCGGCACCGACACCATCACGGAAATGGTCGGCACCGGGGGCCGCGACACCCTCGACTTCTCCGCCACGACAACGGGTATTTTCATCTCGCTGCACAGCGCCGGCGACTTTCCGCAAACTGTGGTCGCGGGCAATCTCCAGCTTCTCCTGCTGACCTGTCAATCCATTGAAAATGTCCTCGGCGGCAGCGGGGACGATTACATCTTTGGCAATTCACTCGACAATCGGTTGGAAGGCAACGCGGGCAACGACTTCATGTATGGCGGCATGGGCAACGATACCTACGCCTTCGCCGCCGACACGGCGCTGGGTAGCGACACGATCATGGAAAACGCGGACAGCGAAGGCGGCGTGGATACGCTCGACTTCTCTGGCACCCTCCTGAATGTCATAACCCTTGACCTGAGCAATCCCTCGCTGCAAATCGTCAACGCCAATCTCAGCCTGACGCTCATCAATAATCTTTACCCGCCGCTCCCTTCGCTCTACGCCTTCGAGAACGTCGTCGGTGGCGCCCAGTCCGACAACATCAACGGCAATGATCTCGACAACGTCCTGACGGGCGGACTGGGTAACGACATCATCGTGGCGGGCGCTGGCGATGACACGCTTGATGGCGGCGCGGGCGACGATTACCTCAGCGGCGATGCTGGTAACGATGCGCTCAGCGGTGGCGCCGATGATGACACGCTGGTCGGCGGCATCGGCAATGACACGTACGTTTTCGATGCCGACACTTCCCTCACCACGATCACCGGCAGCGACGTGATCATTGAATTTGCGGATGAAGGCGCCGACACGCTCGACTTCTCCAGCACGACGACGTTGAGCATCACCATTGATCTCAGCAATGTTGGCACTCAGGTGGTCAACGCCAACCTCAAGTTGATCTTGTCCGGCAACGACGTCATTGAAAACGTGGTCGGCAGCACGCTCAATGACACGATCACCGGCAACTCGCTCGACAACCGGCTCGCGGGCGGCCCGGGCAGCGACACCTATGTCTTCGACGCCGATTCGCAACTGGGGAACGACACCCTGATCGAGGCGGTTGGTGGCGGCGGTGGCGTTGATACATTGGACTTCTCTTCCACCACCACGCAACAAGTGACCGTGGATCTTTCCCGCACCACAGTGCAAAGGGCTAACATGAATCTTGGTCTAATTTTCAACTCCGGCAGCGCCTTTGAAAATATCATCGGTGGCGCGTTGAATAATACGCTGACCGGTAACGCGCTCGCCAACCAGCTCACCAGCGGTCCCGGAAATGACACGCTGATTGGCGGCGCGGGCAACGATGTCTTCATCTTCGTACAATATGGCAATCCGCATACCGTTACCGTAATTGGTGACGCCGGCGAAGACCTGCTGGATTTCTCCGCGTTTATCCTCCCGCTCACCGTCAACCTCGGTACGACCGGTTCGATGCAAACAGTTGCCGCCGGTGAGTTGCAGTTGGTGCTGTCCAACTTGGATCTGGAAGATGTCATCGGCGGCGCTGGTTCTGACACGCTCACCGGCAATTCCCTGGCGAACCGGATCGCGGGCGGGGCGAGCAATGATCTGCTGACCGGCGGCACTGGCGCTGACACCTACGTTTTTGCGGCCGACACCGCCCTCGGCACGGACACCATTGTGGAGGATGCTTCCCCCAACGGCGGCATGGACACTTTGGATTTCTCCGGCACCCTCACGCAAAACATCACGGTGGATCTGGCCAACCATTCCGTGACGCCGCAGGTGGTAAACGCCAACCTCAGCTTGGTCCTTTCCCTCACGGACCTCGTTGAAAACCTCATCGGCGGCGGAATGGACAACAATCTGACCGGTAACACGCTCAACAATCGCATCACCGCCAACGGCAACAATAACTCTCTGACGGGCGCTGCCGGCGACGATACTTATGTGATCAATGCGGATATCATCACCGGTTCCGTCTCCATCGGTGACATTGCGGGCGAGATCAACACCCTGGATTTCTCGCCCACGCAATTCCAACAAATCATTGTGGACCTTTCCGTGATTGACCCGCTCAATCTCATCACCAACGTCACCGGTGGCGGGGCGGATGACATTATCACCGGCAACACCCTCAACAACGGCCTCTCCGGCGGTGGCGGTAACGATGTCCTCAACGGCGGCGCCGGCGGCGACACCCTCAGTGGCGGCGCGGGCAACGACACGCTCGCTGGCGGTCTTGGAGATGACACCTATTCCTACGACCTCAGTGCCGCCGTCGCTAATCACACGCCGCTCGGCACAGACACGATCGTTGAACTTCCGGGCGGGGGGAACGATCAGATTGTGGGCATCGTTCCCGCGGGCACGGTGAATCTCGCGAGCGGCCTGCCGCAAACCTACTTTGATGACAATGCCGATCTCATTTTGACTTTGGTCCTCACCAACCCCAACCAGGTGGAGTCTTCCGTCTAGCCGTTTATGAAAGCCGTAATCCAACCTCGATCGCAACGCTCGCACTTCTTGCTGCTCGGGCTTTGGCGAACACCGGGCTGGTTGGTCGCTGCATTCCTCATCGTGAGTTGTGGCAGTAGCCTCGCGCAATGCCCCACCAACAAGACCGTCGAGTGCGGCTTGACTTGGACGTTTGACCCGCCGACGGGCACCGGCCTTTGCACCGCCACGAATCCACCCGTCGTGACCGTCCTCGGCACCACCACCAACTACTACGGCTGCCTGTACGATGTCACGCGCGCCTGGCAGGTCTCCGACGTGTGCGGCAACAGCATCATGTGCAGCCAGACCGTCACCATATCGGATCGGACCCCGCCCGTGGCGACTTGCAGCACCAACAAGACCGTGCAATGCAGTTCGAACTGGACGTTCGATCCGCCCACCGCGTTCGACTCTTGCTGCGGCACCAATGTCACCATCTCTGTTTTCAGCACGACAACCAATGGCTCCTGTCCGCCGACCATCATTCGTACCTGGCAGGTCACGGATTGTTGCGGCAATCACGTCTTTTGCAGTCAGACCATCACGGCCATTGACACGATCCCGCCGACGATTTTTTGCGCTCCAAACAAGACGGTGCAATTAGGCACGATCTGGTCGTTCGATGCGCCGGTCGCGCTGGACTCCTGTTGCGGCACCAACATCACCATCAGCGTTTTCGGCACGGTCACCAACGCCGGGCCCTGCGGGCAGAACCTGACCCGCACCTGGATTGCGACCGATTGCTGCGGGAACTTCGCCGCGTGCAGCCAGACCGTGACGATCTCATCAACGCAGCCGCCCCAAGTTGTTTCGATCTACGTCCCGTGCGGTGGGACGACCGTGACCATCACCTTCAGCGGGCCCGTCACCGCCGCCAGCGCGCAGAACCTGGCCAACTACAGCGTCACTTGCGGCCCGCCCAATCCGGTGACCCAGGCCATTCTCGCCGGACCGCAATTTGTTTCCCTCACGCTGGCCCAGCCGGTTGGCGTTGGCTGTTTCATCACCGTGTCCAACCTCCAGGATGCGTGTGGCAACACCATGCCGACCCTCAGTCAACCGCTGACTTGCACCGCCGCGCCCTGTGCGTGGGGCAGTTCGGGGACTGAATATTGGCTGACCTTCCCCGGCAATCTCGGCCCGGAGCCGACCAATCAGCCGGCGCCCCAACTCTTCATCACTGGCGCCGCCGGCACGTTCGGCACCGTCGCCATTCCGGGACTAGCGTCACCGTTCACCACCAATTTCATCATTCCCATCAACGGCGATGTCACCGTGACACTGCCGCGCGAGGCGGACTTGGCCGACGCCAACGATCTGGTCCAGACCAACGCCGTCCACGTTATCGCCTCCCAACCCGTCGCAGTCTATGGTTTCAACTCGGTCCCCTACTCGTCCGATGGCTACCTGGGGTTGGCGACCTCGGCCCTAGGCCAGGCGTATCGGGTGCTCACCTACAAAAACATCTTCCCGGATGTGCCGGAACTAGCTGGCTCGCAATTCGCCATCGTGGGCACCGTGGACGGTACCACGCTCACGATCATCCCGTCCTCCGATGTCGGCCTCCATGCGGCGGGAGTTCCCTACAATCTCACGTTGATGCAAGGGCAGACTTATCAGTTGCGCCAGACCAACGCCTTGCATGATGACGTCAGCGGGGCGCTCGTCACCGCCGACCAACCGATTGCGGTTTTTGGCAGCCACCTTTGCGCGAACATTCCGAACACAAACGTGTTCTTCTGCGACCACCTGGTCGAGCAACTGTGGCCGACGGATCGTTGGGGCACGAACTTCGTCTCCGTTACCTTGAGCACCCGCTTTGGGGGCGACACCTTCCGGTTCCTGGCGTTGTTGACGAACACCATCGTGCGCACCAACGGCGTCGCGCTACCCGCTCCGCTGAATCAGGGAGACTTTGCCGAAGTGCGGCTCGCGGCCAACGCGCACATCACCGCCGACAAACCGATCTCGGTGGCCCAGTACGCGAACAGTTCGGACTTCGATCTCGTCCAGAATTCCGATTCGTCCATGACGTTGATTCCTCCCACTTCGCTCTACGGGACGAGCTACACGGTTTATTCGCCGACCAACTTCCCGGTCAATTACTTCAACCTCACCGTGCCGCTGGGCAGTGTTTCGCAAATCTCGCTCGATGGCGGTTTGATTCCTGCCGGCCAATTCACCGCAATCGGAGGCAGTGGTTACGCCGGCGCGCGGATCTCCGTGGCCCCTGGCCGACACACGCTGTCCTCGTCCGGCGGTGCCTTCGGCGTGATTGCCTATGGTTGGAACGAATATGATGCCTACAGTTATCCCGCCGGACTCTGTTCGTCGTCCGCCAGCGCGCCCCCGGTGACTTTTACCTGCCCACCCACGAACATCGTCCTGCAAGCTGGTGCGTCCTGCACCGCCGTCGTGCCGAATCTGGTGCCCCAGGTTGGCAATGCCGGCGCGGCCCTGTTCATCACGCAATCGCCGGTGGCCGGCACCGTCGTGGGGCCGGGCAACTACCCCATCACGATCACAATCATTGACCAGTTCGGCCTCCAGCATACTTGCGTCACCGTGCTCACTGTCACCCTGAATGGTCCCGCCGGACTCCAATGCCCGTCCAACATCGTGACCGCTTGTCTTTCCTCCGCCGGCCGCGTGGTCACGTTCCAACCCACCGTCTGCAATACGAACTTCAGCATCACCAGCACTCCGCCCTCCGGATCGCTTTTTCCGCCCGGGGTCACGACCGTCACCTGCACGGCGACCGGTCCTGGTGGCACGCAGCAATGCACCTTCACAGTAACCGTGAACTGTTTGACCATCAGCGCAGTGACTGTCGGCGGCACCGTTACTCTCACTTGGTCCGGTGGCGGTACGCTGCAACAGGCTACCAACGTGGTGGGCCCCTGGTTGCCGTTGTCGGGCGCCAACAGCCCCTTCCCGACAGCGGCCACTGGCGCTCGCGGATTTTTCCGCATATCCCAATGACCTTTGAAAGGTCACGGCGTAGTATCCAAAAACTCGAACGCGGTACAGCGAGGCTGCTTCCCAGGAGCAACTCCGGCAATAGACAAGCCCTTCGTTTGATGCAATCAATCGCACACGACCTCCAGTAAAAGCTCCAGTCCGATACAAGTTTGGGACATGTGGGAACGGAGTTCGGTAATAGTGGCCAAATAGTTTTTGCAGGGCAGGGGAAGTGCTGGTTTGATTTGAAATCACTGAGGAACGAGCGCAGCCGTTTGTTTCGCATGGTGTTGTGAGGCCGGAAATCGCAACCGATATTCAACCGGATTTCGGTCAATTCCGCCCCAACCACCAATCTTCAAAATGGCTGACAATTGGTCCGTTTAGAGTGCGTATGAGCAGTGCAAGTGCATGCTCGATTCTCAGGCAAGAGTGCGGCAATTATTGCTTGCGATACGAGCTATAGGGAACAATCCCGACCACTGGCTCCATTCTTTCCGCCAACCGCGCATCCTGCGACGAACGATGCAGGATGTTAGCGACGCAGCCTTCTTGGGTGACTACGGCATTTACCAGCGGCGAACGCGATAGAACCGTTGTGAACTTGCCGGCGATGGGTCAGTGAGAACAAGATTCGTCCCGCTCCCGGCGACCAATGGCAGAGGTGTCCAGTCTTGCTCAGAAAGCGAACTCTTGTATTCCAACCGATAAACTCGTCCGCTTTGGGTCGGGACAGAGACGCTGAAACCATTTGGTGCAAATGCAGGATTGCTCATTGGAACATTGGTGACAGGAGGCGCATCGCCGACCAACGCGATGCTGAACCTGAATCCTCCTTCAACGGCGAGGACATTTGTCAGATTGGCTGGGACATTGGTTACTGCACTAGGACCAAAGGCCTGTCCCCAAGCAACTACAGTCCCGTCTGATTTGAGTGCAAGGCTATGTTGACCACCACTTGAAATCGCCACCACATTTGATAACCCGGTTGGAACTGCGGTTTGCCCAAAGAAATTATGTCCCCAAGCAACAACTTTGCCGTCACTTGTCAGTGCAAGCGCATGCAGATTCCCAGCCGCGATGGCAACAGCGTTAGTCAGTCCAGCTGGTACGTTTGTCTGGCCGGAGGAATAATTTCCCCACGCAGCAATAGTTCCATCTGATTTAAGAGCAAGACTGAAATCCTGCCCAGCCGCAATTGCAACGGCGTTGCTTAGTCCGGTTTGGGTGTTAGTCTGCCCATAAGCATTCCATCCCCAACCCACTACTAATCCATCAGCGGTTAATCCGAGACTGTGATTTGCACCAGCCGTAATTGAAACAACGTTAGATAATCCAGTCGGAACATTTGTTTGGGAGAGGTTATTGTTCCCCCAAGCCATAACGCTCCCTTCAGTTGTCAAAACCACCGCGTGTGCGTTTCCACAGGCGACTGAGAGCACGTTTGTCATTAAGGCAGGTACGAGGCGTATCTCCGATGGAGGCCACCCCCAAACCCTCACCGTTCTATCACCCGTCAGTGCTATTCCAGCAGCGCCTCCCCTGCCGCAGGATATCGCAAGAACATTCGTCAATCCAAATGGAATGCTTGTTTCGCCTGCATCGTTGATGCCCCATCCCGTAACTTGGCCAAAGCCAAGCGGAGTATTTGAATTGAGGATGGAGTCAACGGAGTTTGTGATTAACACAGTATAGTCGCCGAGGTTCTCCGCCAGCGTGTTTGAAACAGTCAAACTACTGTTGGTCGCTCCTGTGAGATTCGTTCCATAGAGTTGCCACTGGTAAGTCAACGGAGGAGTCCCCACTGCTGCTACCTTGAACGTGGTAGCCATTCCAGGAACTTGTGATTGACTCAATGGCGGTGTGTTTATGATTGGCGCGGTTGCTCCCGGGGTGAAAACAACCTCATCCACATAACCTCTTTGGGTTTCGCCAGAGGTGAATGAGGAATAAACCCACTTCACCGTTTGAGACCCCGAGCCCAGATAGATGGTGTGCGGTTCCCATCCTGCGTTTCCGCTAATTCCCCAAATTTCCACGTTGTTAATAAGAACAGCGAGTTTCTTGTTGAAGGATGGACAATACCACCAGAATGTCATTGTGCCTGGTCCATTTGTGATGGTTTGCAGCGTTGACGTCGGGTTGGCGGTGGTAAGTTGTCCGCTTTGCGCAGCACTTACTCCGTCATGGGTAGTGCCGTTTTGAACTGTCCAACCCGATGCTCCGCTTGTTCCGCTCGTCGTCCAGGTTAAATTCGTTGTATTTAGAGCCTGGGCGAGCGTTTGGCATTGGCCTGACTGTGTTAGTGAAATCAGCAGGAAAACCAAGGCCAACAGTGTTTCAAAAAAGCGATGCGCATGTCTTGGAGTGGTAGCACGTTTTTCATAGGGTTGTTGGGCATAATTATACCTAGTTTTCTAAATAGGTCAACGAACAGGAAATTATCATTCGGCGGACGTTTGACATCGCTTTGCCCTCCTCTACTTTCACCGCGCGTGTCTGAACCGAATCCATCTGCCGTCATCCGCCTGCGCGGTGTCCGGCACAACAATCTCAAGAACTTTGATCTCGATCTGCCGTTGCACCGGCTCATCGTCGTCACGGGCTTGAGCGGTTCCGGTAAAAGTTCGCTCGCGTTCGACACGCTCTACGCCGAAGGCCAGCGGCGTTACATCGAAACCTTCTCGCCCTACGCGCGGCAGTTCTTCGACCGCATGGACAAGCCGCAGGTGGACAGCATTGAAGGCATCCCGCCCGCCATCGCCATCGAACAACGCAACGCCGTCCGCTCCACCCGCTCAACCGTCGGCACGATGACCGAGATTTGCGACCACATGAAAGTCCTGTGGCCACATCTCGCACAACTCCACTGCCGCGGCTGTGGCCAACCGGTGCGTAAGGATTCGCCGCAGAGTGTGTGGGAGAATTTGGTGGGGAAAGCGTCCTCGCGACCCTCTGTTAAGACAGAAGACGGCTCGTCAGCAGCCTCGTCTCACCGCGAAATCCTCATCACCTTTGATGTTCCGCTTTCAGATAAACTTCCGCTCGCCGAATCGCTCACGCTGATTTCCAAGCAAGGTTATCAGCGCTTGTTGGTGAAAGGCGAAATTGTTCGGCTGGATGATTTCCAATCCGCTACCCATCGCCCATCGCCCATCGCCTCTAGCCTCACAGTCATTCAAGATCGCCTGAAGCTCACGCCCGCCACCCGCGCCCGCTTCATCGAAGCCTGCGAACAAGCCTATCACTTCGGCAAAGGCAAGCTGACCATTTGTGAAATTCATCCTCCATCTTCCCTTCTCCATCCTCGCGCCTTCTCAAACAGATTACATTGTGCTGCCTGCGATATCGAATACCCCGACGTTTCGCCCGCGCTTTTCAGTTTCAATCACCCGCTCGGTGCGTGCCCAACCTGCAAAGGCTTCGGTCGCACCATCACGATTGACTACGACCTCGCTGTTCCCGACCGCTCGCTGACGTTGGCGCAAGGCGCAGTTAAACCTTGGCGCACCGGCATGAGCGCGGATTGTCAGACCGATCTGAGAAAATTCTGCAAAGCCCGCCATGTCCCGATGGACGTGCCATTCAACCAACTTGCCACCGAACACCAATGCTGGATCATCGAAGGCGACAAAGATTACGGCATTGACGAAGATCACCAATGGCCGCGCGCCTGGTATGGCGTGAAAGGCTACTTCCGCTGGCTGGAAACCAAGTCCTACAAGATGCACGTCCGCGTGCTGCTCTCGCGTTACCGCGCCTACGCGAAGTGTTCGGAATGTCACGGCGCGCGGCTGAAGCCGGAGGCACTTCAGTATTTTCTCTCTCCCATCGCAACCTGTCCTCGTGAACCGCACTACAACCTTTTGTTGCAGATGCAACAAAAGGTTGTAGGCGAAAATCAGCGTGGAGATTCCAGCAAACCAGTCCGCCTCACGCTCCCCGACTTCTACGCCCTGCCCATCCGCGCTGCGCTGCGCCTCGTTGCCCAACTCGCCGCGTTCCAATCGGCAATCGCCAATCATCAATCGCCAATTCTCCATGCGTTGAGCGAAGTCGGCGCCCGCCTCGCCTACCTTGACGAAGTCGGCCTCGGCTATCTTACGCTGGATCGCCCGACGCGCACGCTAAGTGGTGGCGAAACCGAGCGAGTCAATCTCACGACCTGTCTCGGCACACGACTGGTGAACACCCTCTTTGTCCTCGACGAACCCAGCGTCGGTCTGCATCCGCGCGATACCGACCGCCTCGTCCGCATCCTCGAAAAACTTCGCGACACCGGCAACACCGTCGTCGTCGTCGAACACGAAGCCAGCGTTATGCGCGCCGCCGATCAGATCGTGGACATCGGCCCCGGTCACGGTGCGACCGGCGGAGAAGTCGTATTCCAAGGTCCGTTGCCTGATTTGTTGAAGGCCGAGCGCTCATTGACCGGCCAATACCTGAGCGGACGAAAACAGATTGAGATTCCAAAGCGGCGCCCTGTTCGCTTGGAGTCCCGCCTTCAGGCGGAATCCGGCCCGGACCGCGTAAACGCGGAACTCCAAACCAAAACGCTCCGCATTGAAAACGCCACCCGCCACAACCTCAACAACGTCTCCGTTGAAATCCCGCTCGGTCGCCTCGTCGCACTCACCGGCGTGAGTGGCTCCGGCAAATCCACCTTGATCCGCGATGTCCTGCTCCCCGCCTTGACTGAAAAACTCAGAAGTCAGAAATCAGAAGTCGGAGATCAGAAATCCGTTGATGCTGATTCCACAGACGCGGACGATTCTCCGACCTCTGACCTCCGACCTCTGACTTCAATCCTCTCGGGTCACGAAAGCCTCAACCAAGTCGTCCTTGTAGATCAATCCGCGCTCGGCAAGACGCCCCGCTCCAATCCCGCCGTTTACATCGGCGCGTTTGACGACATCCGCGAAGTCTTTGCCCAATCCGAAGTCGCCAAGCAACGCGGCCTGAATGCCAGTGCTTTCAGCTTCAACTCCGGTGTCGGCCAATGCGAGAAATGTCGCGGTGCTGGCTTCGAGAAAATCGAGATGCAATTCCTCAGCGACATCTTCATCCGCTGCCCGGAATGCAATGGCCGCCGCTATCGCCAGCACATTCTTGAAGTGAAGATTCGTAGCAGCCGACGTGAGGAGGCTCATTCCAAAACCGGAAAAGGCAAGAGCCTCGTTACCTCGGCTGCTACTAATCAAGAGTGGAGCATCGGCGATATGCTCGAAGCCACCGTGGACGAAGCAATTGATTTTCTCGCCGGCTTCGGAAACTTGAAACCCACCCAACGCGCCACTGCCAGCCTCAAGTTGCTGCAAGAAGTCGGCCTCGGCTATCTGCGGCTCGGTCAGCCCATCAACACCCTTTCCGGAGGCGAAAGCCAGCGGTTAAAGTTGGTGCGACATTTGGCGGAAGCCGTAGCGACAGGCATCCCTGCCTGCCGTAGAGCCGTGGCTTCCAGCCCGGCGGAAAAAACCTCCGACTCAACCGTGGCTCATGAATCATCCGAGCGCGCAAATTCCTTCGACGCGAATCCGGGCGGCAAGATGCCGTCCTCTACGGCAGCCAGGATGGCTGCCGCTACATTATTTTTATTCGACGAACCCACCACCGGCCTGCACTTCGATGACGTGCGCGTGTTGCTCCAGGTTTTCCAACGCCTTGTGGACGCGGGTCATTCCGTCCTCGTCATCGAACACAACCTCGACGTGATCAAATGTGCCGACTGGGTGATTGACCTCGGCCCGGAAGCCGGAGATCGCGGCGGACAAATCGTCGCGACTGGAACGCCGGAGGAAGTAGCGAAGTGTGAAGCAAGTCACACGGGTGTATTTTTGCGAAGCGTCCTGACTCAACAAAGCGGAGATGGCAGATGGCAGATGGCAGATAGCAAAGCACCGAAGCGTCGCAACCTAGCCCTAACTCCCATCTCCCATCTCCCATCTGCTATTGCAATAAGCGGCGCTCGCGAGCACAATCTCAAGAACATCTCGCTGGAAATTCCACGCGACCAGTTTGTCGTCATCACCGGTGTGAGCGGTTCAGGCAAAAGCACACTGGCGTTTGATTTGTTGTTTGCCGAAGGGCAGCGGCGCTTCCTCGATTCGATGAACGTCTATGCCCGGCAGTTCGTCGAGCAGATGGCGCGACCTGACGTGGATTTGATCACCGGCATTCCGCCCACGGTCAGCATCGAACAACGCACCGCGCGCGGCGGCGGCAAGAGCACGGTCGCGACGGTCACGGAGATTTATCACTTCATCCGCCTGCTCTTCGCGCGGCTCGGCACGCAGTATTGCCCCGATTGCCAGTTGCCGGTGGAAGCCCAGACCCGCGACGAACTCGCTAAGCATCTCCAATCTGAACTCAAACGCCGCGGCGATTTGTTGCTGCTCGCGCCCATTGTGAAGAACCGGAAGGGTTTTCATACCGATGTCGCCGAATGGGCCGCGAAACATGGCTACAAGGAAATTCGCGCGGACGGGAAAATCTTCGACACCAGCAAACCCTTCCGCCTCGACCGCTTCAAGGAACACGATGTGGAGATTGTTGTCGGCGTGGCTGCGTCTCGTAAGAGCGCGGCTAAGTCAAAACAAGAAAATCAGCCGCGCTCTTACGAGACGCAGCTACAATTGTTGATTGATGAAACCCTCAAGCTCGGTCACGGCACATTGTTCGCCTTGGATAATCACAAGACACTCACAATCCATTCGACCGAGCGGGCCTGCCCGAAGTGCAGTCTTTCCTTCGAGCCGCTTGATCCAAAGAATTTCAGCTACAATTCCTCGCAAGGCTGGTGCCCCAAGTGTCGCGGCTTCGGCGAATTGTTCTACCTGCCCGACATTGAACGCGGCGCTAACGCGGATTCCATTGAAGAAAGTTGGTGGGGTTGGGCACAGGAACGCGAGGTTTGTCCCGAGTGTCACGGCGCGCGATTGAATCCCGTGGCGCGAGCCGTGCGATTGTTTGGAGTTCCGCCTTCAGGCGGCTCGGTTCGCAAGGTGTCCAAGCCCGAACCGCCTGAAGGCGGAACTCCGAACGGAGCAACCA
>JABFSR010000099.1 GCA_013140495.1 Verrucomicrobiota bacterium | reverse complement strand
GGACACGAACCTGAAAAACGGAACGAAATTGGAACAACACTTTTGGTTCACAGTTTTCGCAAACGGTAAAAATGATTACCGCTATTTGGCGCGCTCATAAAGTTTGCGCCTCCTCCGTTGACGATGGCGTTTGTTGAGACGATCCAGCGTGCGTCCAACCCGACGGATGGCGATTCCTCGACCAGAACGTCGGGTGTGACAAGCGGCCAGGAAAGCGAAATGAAACCGCCGGACGCTGTAGCTGCAAGGGACAGTGGAGCACCAATGATAATTGTGCCGGTGATGTTGGTTGTGGCAATGATCGCACCGTTTTGAACAGACGCGGCCAGACTCCAATTGTAGATACCGGGCGCAGCGTAAGGGTGCATTGCGTATTGATTCGTGTTGTGAGTCGAACCATCACCGAAGTTCCAGTCATAAGTCGGCGTGGCGTTCACGTTCACGGGCGTCGCTACGACGGTGAACGGCACAGCCCATTGTGCCGGATAACTGGCCGGCACGAACGCTTTGGCAACAACACTGAACGGCCCTTGAGCCACTGCGACCGTGCCTGTAGCGAGCGTGGAATTTTTCGATCCGTTCCATGCCGCAAAGGTGAACGTGTCCGTTCCCACAAAGCCTGCTTCCGGGAAATACGTCGCCACATTGTTTGTCACGCCGACTGAGCCGTGCGCAGGTTGCGAAATGACGCGAGCGGCTGCGCTGGAACCGCTGACCGGCAGCGAAAAAGTCAGCGCCACGTTGTTCAGCGTGTTCGTCGCGAGGTTGTTGGCGACCGGATTCGCCGTGACGTTGGCGCTGTCCTGGGAGGGCCCGTTGTGGCAGTTGTAACAGCCGACTTCCGCGCCCTTGAATGTCGGGAAACTGACCGCTGTGCTGTCCATGCTGACGTTGATGGCGCGGGTTGCTTGCATCCGCGACAATGCCGTGCCGCGATAATCCGTGCCGTGACATGCCTGACAATCGGCAAGGTTGCCGATGAAGTCATGGTGGTCGCTCACCCAACTCGAACCGACCGGGTGCATTCCGTGCGGGCCGCCTTTGGCCGTGGTGGAACTCACCGACATTGAGGTGTGGCACGAGGTGCATTCCACCATCACGCCCGCATGACCTTGAATCTTTTCGTTGCGGACGTTGTCGTTGCGATGTGTGGCGGGAAACTCGGCGTGCGTCGAACCGTGACACGCGGAGCATTGCAATCCACCGTGGCCGGCGGAAAAACGATAGAGAGAAATGCCGGTCGCGGGAATGTTTGGCTGGGTGGCGAAGGTCTGGTTCACCGCCTGGCGAACGGCCCCGTTGGTTTCAAAACAAGACGTGTAGCGAATCTGACCGTTGTTGCTCGTGGCCGTGCCGGTGTGGCAGCTCTGGCAGTTCGGTTCCATGAACCAACCCACTCTACTGCCCGAACCGACCGCACTCATGTTGCCGTGGCAGCTCTGGCATTGCATCTCCAGCGAACCATCCTTCGCGATCGCACCGCCCATCGCGCCGCGCAAACATTTGGTGGTTGAACCCGGGTGACAGCGATAACAAGCCCCGCGATGATCGGAGCTGTCCAGCCGGATGTGCAGGTCCGGGTCGCGGACCGTGGCGTGCAAGGAATGTACCGATGCGGTGAGTGATGGTATGTCGCCGTAGCTGGCCGTGCCGAGCGCTTCGGATGCGTGACAAGCGGCACAGAGCACCGGCTTGCCGTCCGCGACCACGCCGCGATAAAGACCTTGCGGATTGAATCCGCGCGCGATCAGGGCTTCCTCATAAAAATCCGGATCAAAGGCAAATTCGTAATCATCGTGCAGACGCAGGATGTTCAAACGAAAATCACGTTCGGGGTTTCCGCTCCAGACCCAGCCGTCCAAAGGTTGCGCGGCGGGCTGTCCGCCGGAAGCATGACACGCGCGACAATCCATTTCGTCGGAAACCGGCAGCACGATGTCGTTGGTGGCGATGGGCGTCGCGCCGTTCTTCGCGATGAGGCGCATCATCGGATAGGGATTCTTCTGATGCCCGTCGTCGAATGGTGAAATGGGAATTCCCTCGGCGCGAAACCAGTTGACCGGAGTGCTGACGCCGGCTGCGGGGTGATTGGTATTTTCAAACAACATTCCTTGCGGCGTGTTGTTCGTGCCCGGCATGGACCAACCGGCAAGTCCGCCTTCGGGCGCGAGCGTCGCGCCGTAGAGCGCGGTGGCGTAAGAGTAGTAATTGCCTTTGCCCATCGCGGTCGAATTAAAAGAGCCGTCCGAGTCGGCGACTGCTTGATAGGTCACAGTGTAACCGCTGCCGTTGGTCACCAGTTTGCCGGCGACGATGAGTTGCGATTCGATGGTGTTGTAGGGCGGCAGGATGCTGAACACCGAGTAGTCACTGTCCATGCAGTGCATGCCGAGATTGTTCCAGCCGAGGATTTGCGCGCTGGCCCCGTGCAGAGATGTGGGTTGCAGGAATGCCATCCAAAGCGAGATGCCGATGGCGGTCAGGAACAAGGCGCGTTTTGTCATGGAGGTTTTGAGCCGCAGGGCTGGTTTTGGTTACGTGGAGTCACTAGAAATAACGGGCGGTAATCCTTTGCATTCAATTGCGAGGTCAAGGTGTGATTTATCAAACTCGGAGAACAGCTCCGGCAACGCAGTGTAGGAGAGAACGCCCGTATGCGGAACTGGGCGCTTCTGACCCAAGCTATGAACGAAGAGTTGCTGGCCGTGGCATTTCGCGGGTGGACTACCTCCTCCAACCGGCACACGTGCGACATCCACTCAAGGGATATGGAACAGGTGGCCGCACTCAGGATGCCTGATTTGTCGTTTGTAGAATTGTTCATAGCCAACCATCTGTTGTTCTCAAATGGAGAATTCAAATTTGGGCTTTTCATTGTTTTTCAAGTAATCCATTGATTTATGGTTTTTATAGAATTTTTTCTTGCAACATATTTTGCACTGGCTATAAGCAATGCAGTTCCCTTGGTTCAAATCAGTTGCTGGTGAAGCAATCGGCTCGGCTTGGCTTGGTAACATCAATACTCAGAAGAATGACACGGGCGACAAACAGGTTCACTTTGGAGGTCATGGAGCCGCGAATCATGCTCTCCGTTGACATTGGCATGGCCAACTCCAGTGATCATGTTTCGCGTGACTCGTCCGGGCAGCATCTTGTCGAGAAAATGGATGTGCGTGTTGCTGGCCATTCAAGCGTAGTACCAACGGCCGGGACTTCGTCCCATGGTTTATTTGAGGGTCTGACTGAAGCGGAGGAAGTGTCCAGCGCGGTCAACAAGAATGTTGTTCAAGTGGAAACAACCGCCGGATTGGTGGACGATTCAGAGCAGCCGACAAGCTCTCTTGCTGCGAATGAACCTTCGCCTGTGACGAGTGAAGTTTCTCCCAAAAATCCTGCGGGGGCTGCGGGATCGTCCAGTTCCGTCACCAACGCCAAGTCTGGCGACTTACCGCTGACTCAGACAACTTCTCCCGTTTGGCTTGAACAATTGGTGGAAACGTTGCGGGGTGCCAACGGTCCCCCGACGACAACTTTGGGTTCAACAGCTTCGCAATTGTTTTATCTCGATTTTGATGGAGACACGGGAGCTGTTTACAACGGTCCAGTCTTGATAAAGGACATCCGGGTGTCACCGTTTCAAGCCACGGGTGAACTCGCCGGAAAGGAAAGCGAAATCATCGTTGCGTTTCTAGCCGCGCTTGATTCTCGTTTTGCCGGCTTGGGAATCAGTTTCACGGCTTCCCAACCAGAGGCTTCCACGCGGTATTCCACGATTTACGTAGGAGCGACCAGTGCGTTTTCTGCTTACGGTAACTACCTTGGCCTTTCAGAAAAAGTGGACGTTGGCAATCAGGACCAGACCGACAAAGCTTTCATCCTTACCAACAACATTCCATCAGGGCGACTGAGTGCCTCTGAGTATGGCGAGTTGCTCGCCGGGTATGTGGCGCATGAGATGGGGCACTTGCTGGGTTTCGAACACGAGCATGAGGTTGCCGCCTCTGGGACCGATCCGCTGGCTGCGGTTGCTTACAACCCATACACCCACGTAGAAGTCGCCAAGGATGTTCTTCTGGATTTGTTCGGCGATCCCAACGTGCAGGGGGACGAGGACAACACGCTGACGATTAACGGGCAAACCTACGTTGTTCATCCCAAGCTTCTGGCCGCGCTCAGGGATTATCCGTCTTATTACTTCGCAGGCGTTGTCGGGCCAGATGGTTTTCCAGACCCGACGATGGGGTCGGTGATTCTGCATCCCAACGACGCCGGAGTCTGGCTCGTCCGCATTCTCGACATGGCTTGGCAGGCTCAGAATGACCCTTCGTTCACGAATGCGGAGAAATCTCAGATATTGGCATGGTCATTTGGTTATCTGACGCACGAATCGGGGGATCATTGGGCGCACACCTTGGTCAACGAATTCACCGAGGGTGTTGCGCCGGGGTTAGCGGACGCCTTTCAGTCGCAAAGAAACGCGGGCAATCTGCTGCGCCATTTCCTGACGGAAGGTTACATTGCGGATGCGTCGCCTGGTTTTGATCGCGATCCCGACCGTACGGTGCTTCCCGATGGCGATGTGAGTGACAACAGTACGCCGGGGATACCGTATGACGCGCCGATCCGGTTCATCTACGAAACATTGATCAAGCCGTTTCAATACGATCCTTCGCCGTTGTTGGAATTGAAGCTGGGAGACAAGGACATGCTGTCGGTCAACGGCACGACGCATTCGTTTGTTCTAACGACGGGCAATTCGAACGGAACTCCAACTGCCGGTTTTGTGTCCCAAGGGTTTGATGTCGGTCACCGGATTACGGTCACTGGTTTTACGAACGTAGCAAACAACGGCGTGTTTCATGTCACCGCCATCACGGCCACGACACTGACCGTGGCTGAAACCCTTGCCGTGGAAGCGCCGGGTAACGCGAGTGGAGATGAAGCGATCAAGGTCTTCATCGCCTACAACGACAAAACGACGCTGACAGTGAATTCCGCAACGGATTCATTCGTGCGAACGGCAGGGAGCTTCAAGGACGACGGATTCAGAGCCGGTCAGCGTATTACGGCCTACGGCTTCAACGGCAATAAAGGTGATTACCTCGTCAAAGAAATCTCCGGTGACGGCAAGACATTGACCGTCTGGGAAGACCTTGTTGCCGGTGACGCGACCGGCAGCGGCGACGAACAGCTTGTGCAACAGGGCCCGCGCGGCAGGCTTCTGGATAAGGTCCTCGCGCTGCGCGACAAGATCGAGATGCTGGCGATCAACCGTGGTGCGCGCGTCAGTTTTGGCGGGCTGGTTTCGCAGTTCATCGGCAGCATAGTGAGCAGTTCGGTGAGTGCGCCGTCCGTGGGTGATCTGCTTACGGCCTATCTCTACAACTGGGTTGACGAGATCAATGAAGCGCTGCGGAACTGGGCGCAAGTCGGTCTCGCGCTGACGAGAACCTTGTTCGACGCACAGAGCCGTCGTGATGTCCAGAACCTCCTTGGCGCATCCGCCGGTGCGGACACCTTGGGCAACACCGCCCGCGCCGCCATCGAGAATTCCGTCGGTATCATCGCCGTGCTCATCCACCAACTTGACGATCCGAACCACGATGGCTCCAAGAACGATTCCTTCATAGACAAACACCTCCTGCCCATGCTCGGCCTGCCCGAGGAACTCGGTTTCCTCCAGGACGGCGTGCGCGCATTGTTTGGCGCCATTGGCGACCTCCTTTCCTCGAACGACGTCGAAGACACCACCAACGCCGCAGCCACAGATCCCGACGCCACCGTCTCTGGCTACTTGAAAGGCGTCATCAAGGACTGGTGGGGATTCGACTTCGACCTCTTTGAATATCTCACAAAGATCAACTCGAAGATGGACCTAGTCACCGTCCAGATCGGCACCATGGTCATCCCCGTCTTCAAACCCGGCGACCACGAAAAGCTCGACGCCTACATGGGCATCACACCCGCCCAGCACCACGCCCCCCTGCCAGCCGGATTCACACGCGTCATCACAATACCCGGCGCAACACTCACCTTCTACGCCGATGCCGAAGGCCCGCTCCTCAACACCGCACAATTCAACCGCACCACCTTCGCCGCGTTTGCTAACTCCGTCGTCCTCTCCAAGCTCGTCCTCCTCCAGGAAGACGCACCCGCAGGCGACACCACACCCACCACCGCGCATCTCAACCAACTCAGCAAACTTTTCAACGACAACATCGGCGGCGGCTCCACCTACGACGCCTCCCTGCTGAACCTCAACGGCGCACACGGCGGCAACATCCTCACCGCCACACTCCCCGGTGTGACCGGCGCCGAAGGCCGCCCCTGGCTCGTCTCCATAGATGCCGATCAAGTCTGGCGCATTGACAACTACACCACCACCACCGCCCTCTTCCGCATCAGCACCCAGAACAAAACCTCCAGCCCCGCCACCTGGACCACCACTATCACCCCCGGCGCATATCGCATCTACATCACCTGGCAGGAAAACCTCTCCCAGATGCTCGACAACCTTGACGATCCCCAATACCCAGACCAACCCATCCGCCCTGCCACAAACGCCCAATACACCGTCAAAGACGCCAGCACCCCGTTCCTCACGCAACCGGACCCCGTGGACCAACGCCGTTACGCCGGAGACCCCGCCTATGTTTCCGTGCAGGATGGCAACCTCGCCTTCCGCTCACTCGGCCTCTACACCTTCACCACCAACACACTGCGCCTCGAACTCAGCAACCTCGCCGACGGCCACGTCGTTGCCGGCCCGGTGCTCATCGAGCAGATCAGCACCGGCATCAAACGCCGCGTCCAGTTCAACCGCAACCCCAACACCCTCGTCCCCACCGGCCCGCTCGAATACACCGACGCCGCCGCAAGCTGGACCAACCTCGTCTATCGCAGCGGCACCGGCAACAACCCACTCTGGGCCAGCGCCACACTCCGACCCGTCTTCCGCGCCCTCTTCACCGACTACGCCAACGGCGCGCTCGACTACCCCGACCTTGGCGACACCGCCCTCGCCGACCCCAACAACGGCGCGCAGAAAAACCAGCGCCCCGGCAGCGCCACACCCTTTGGCCCGGTCATCCCCGACACCCGCGCCGGCATCATCATCAACAACGACCTCCTCAACACCATCCTCGACGGCCTCAACAAACTCGTCGCCATCGTCAACCTCGGCCTTGCCCCCGTCGGCTTCCAGCTCCCCGTCATTGGCAGCCCCATTGACGAACTCGCCGACCTGGGCCGCAAGATCAAGGAAAAGGTCCTCGACCCCGTCGCAGACTTTTTCAGGGACAACGTCGCCCCCACCTTCAGCGCACTCTTTGACATCATACGCGAC
>JABFSR010000217.1 GCA_013140495.1 Verrucomicrobiota bacterium | reverse complement strand
GGATCATGATATACAACAGGGCGAAGTCAGGTCTCTGCAGCCTGCAATTCAATGCCGGAAAACAAAAGAATTGCCGCCCATTTGCACGTGCTGTAAACAAATGCTGTTCCGCCACCAAGTGTGAACACACATGCCAACTTCGCTCTCGAGAAAGGAAACAGCTTGCTGCGCTCATGGAGATTTTTGCGAACCAGCCCAGCAGGTCCCGGAGTGAACCACGACAATATAACCCCTGCTCGAGGAATCGAGTATCTGCTCCGATGCAATGCCCGCGCCCTTGCGTCGGCAGCGGCGCAGCAGTTGATGGCAGGTCAGCCGAAACGACAGGATGAACCATGAAAACCACACCATGCTTAGAGATTCACTTCAAAACGACAAACATCCGGTCAAGAAACTGGCTGGCCTCAATGGCCGCTGGCTTCTTGTGCCTGAGCGTCGCCTTCACCAGCAAGGCTGACGTTACTCTCGCCGATAAAGGCCAGAGCAAGTACCGGATCGTTGTGCCGGCTGCCGCAATCCCTTCCGAGCGTTATGCGGCGGAGGAACTCCAGCGGTATCTCGAAAAAATCAGCGGTGCAAAACTTCCGATTGTAACCGATGCAGAGAAGCCGACCGCTCGTGAAATCCTTCTTGGCGATAATACGCACCTCGCGAAACTCCGCACGAAAGTTGATTTCGCCGGCCTCGGCTCCGACGGCTTCGTGCTGCGTGAGGACGGCAATCGTCTGATCATCGCCGGTGGCAGACCGCGCGGTACGCTGAATGGCGTCTATACACTGTTGGAGGAAAAGCTCGGCGTGCGTTGGTTCACGCCACAACTCGAAACCGTTCCAAGTCTGGCCCGCGTCAAACTGCCCAGGCTGGACGAAACAAAAATCCCTGCGCTCGAAAATCGCGATGTGTTCTGGAGTGAGGTGATGCACAACCCTGACTTCGCCGCCCGCCATCGCGTCAATGGCCAGCACTACGGGCTGACCGAAAAGCATGGCGGCGCGTTCACGGTCTATCATCCGTTCGTCCACAGCTTCGATGGCCTCGTGCCGCCGGAACTCTGCAAGGAACATCCGGAATACCTCCCGCTCATCAAGGGCGAGCGCAAAAGCGGTTACGTCCAGCGCTGCCTTTCCAATCCTGACGTGCTGCGAATTTCCATCGAGCGCGTCCGGCAATGGATCAAGGAACATCCGGAAGCCACCATCATCAGCGTTTCGCAGAACGACACGATCAACAATTGCCAGTGCGACCAGTGCAAGGCCGTGGACGCCGCCGAGGGCAGCCCATGTGGTTCGCTGCTCAAATTCGTGAACGCAGTCGCCGTGGCGATTGAGAAGGATCACCCGAAGGTCCGGATTGACACGCTGGCGTATCAATACACCCGCAAACCGCCAAAGACGATTCGCCCGCACCGCAATGTCATCATTCGCCTTTGCTCCATCGAATGTTGTTTCTCGCACCCGCTCGAAACCTGTACGGAGGAAAAGAACCGCCGCTTTCGTGAGGACATTGTGGCTTGGGGGCCGGTCGCGCCGCTGCTTTATGTCTGGGATTACACAACCGATTTCGGCCACTACCAGCAGCCATTCCCAAACTTTGACGCGCTTCAATCCAATGTCCGTTTCTTCGTGAAGCACGGAGTCAAAAGCCTGTTCGAGCAGGGCAATTATTCGGGCGGCGGTGCTGGCGAGCTGGAGACGCTCCGCGCCTATGTCCTGGCAAAGCTGCTGTGGAATCCTGATGCCGATGTGCAAAAACACATCAACGAATTCGTGAACGCCTATTACGGCAAGGCCGCGCCAAAGTTCCTCGCCTACCTCGACACCATCCATCGTCCCGTGCGTGAGCAGGGGAAGCACATCCACATCTTTGACCGGCCAACCTCAGCCTACTTGAGCGAGGAGGTGCTGAATACCGGCGAGAAAATGTTGGATGAAGCCGAGCAGTTGGCGGAGAACGACGAAGTGCGCTTCCGCGTGCAGGTCGCGCGCCTGCCGGTGTGGTATGTGAAGATTGCCGCCAACCGCCTGGAAGGTGACGCGAAGACCGACCTGACAAAACGCTTTGTTGTCATCGCCCGCAAGGCCGGCATTTCGAATATCAGCGAAGGTCAGACGCTCGACGATTGGGCGAAGAAGCGCGGTGTGGAGTGAAAGCCAAAATGCGATGGGTAGTGCATCCATTTTCATTTGTTTCGTATGAAAATCATCCCTGATTGCGCACAACCGATTCAGAAACTGCGCCGCTCACCGGCCTGGCTGGCAACTTTGTTCCCCGCATTGTTCTTCATTTGCACCCATGCTGGCGCCGCAGAAATCAAACTCCCTCAGCTCTGGCAAACTGATCTGGCGTCGTTCCTCGAAACCTCCGCCACGGTGGCGGACATCAATGGCGATGGCCGTGACGAGGTGTTGGTCGCCGGACGTGAGGAATTGTTCGCCCGCGATGGCAGCGGCAAGGCGCTGTGGGGCTGGCGCACCAAAACGCGGTTCATGACTTATCCCGCCGTGCTGGTTCGTCCCGGTCAACTCTCGCTGATTTACGTGGCCGACACCGGCGGAGTGCTTGCGTGTGTGGATGGCGCGGGCAAGGAAATCTGGCGCGCACAACTCAAGGCGGGCTCAAGCTGGTCCGCTTCCGTGGTGTGCGATTTGGAGGGTGACGGAAACTTCGAGGTCATTCAAACGGACGGAGCAGGGACGGTCTGGGCGTTTGCAGCGCTGACCGGCAAACCGATCTGGCAGGCGACGATCAAGGGGATTCCCGTCAGCCCGGCTGTGGGTGATCTGGACGGCGATGGCAAACCAGAAATCGTCGTGGCCACAGGTGAAGGAATGCTCACGGCCTTGAATGGCAAGGGCCAGGTTTTGTGGGAGAGAAAGATCAGCGGCTATTCACAATCGTGGGGCACGTCAGCTCCGGTGATTTTCGCAGGAGCAGATGGCCATGGTCGTGTCGCTGCAGCGTCGAGCGATGGGCAGTTTGTCTGTCTCGACAGCAAGGGTGAAGTTCTGTGGCGCCGGGCAATTCGTGGTCCTGCGGCTTCCACGATTTCCGTCGGGGATCTCGATCTCGACGGCCACGCAGACATCTGTTTGATCACGCAGGTCGGTGTGGTCTATCGCTTCGATGAAAGCGGGCGGGTGATCTGGGAGATTGACATGCAGGGCCGCAGCCTCGCGCCGGGAGCGATGATTGATCTCGATGGCGACGGCAGGCTTGAATATGCGTTCTGCACCCAGGACGGCGTTCTTCAGGTGTTGAACAGCTCGGGGGAATTCCTGCACCGATACCACTTCAACAACCGCACCATCAATGTGACGCCAACCTTTGGCGACGTGTCCGCAGACTCGCCCGGGCTCGAAATGCTCATCACGGGCGGCGAGTCAGGCGTCGCATTTTGTTTTGGCACGCCCGCGGCCACGAATGCCATCGCGCATTGGAAATCGTATCGTGGCGATGTGCGCAACAGCGGTTCGTGGTTCGGCCTGCGCCAGAGCGTGACGACACAGATGTCGCCGGCAAATCTCAATGCTGACGAAATCCTCACCGGCCAGAGCCTCCGTTTCGTCATCCAGAATCCTCAACCCGGTGAGCAGCCGCTCACGGCAACCGCCGTTTGTGTCCGGCCCGACGGCGGGCGTCAGATGGCCACCACTCTTGTGATTGGAAAGCGCGGCGAGTTGCAGATGCCCGTCGAGGTGATTGAGCCCGGCAGTTACCGCTTTACCTGGACTCTGGCTGAAGCGAATGGAAACAAGCTTGTGACGGGCGAGCGCTCTGTCTTTTTGCAACCCTTCGCCAATGACCGCGCATTGGTTGCCCGGGCGCTTAAGTCGTTGCGCGTGGTTGCGGGCTCAACAGAACCGACGTCCCGCTGTCCGCGAAGGCGCTGTTGCGCGAGGCGTCGTCGTTCGAACTTGAGGCGAAGGCTGTCGCGTTGTTGCAGGATGCCGTGCCCGGCAGTGAGCCGGTGACAGCGCAGGCCGCCATTGAAAAATCCTCAGCACTGGTAACGCACGCCAAACGGGCGCTGGCGATTGCCGACGTGATCAAGCAGGCGACGGCACTGGGGCAGGGGACGAGCCTGATCGCTTTCGAGGGAACGATGTGGGAGAACCGCCGCGTGGATGAGCAGTTGCCGTCCGTTGCTGCGAATCCGCTGCGCATTTCGCGCGTGGCAGTTCCCGGTGAGCATGAGCCGGTCGCCTTGAATCTGTTCAACGTCACCGATCACGAATTGCTGGTGCGTGTGTCGGTGGAGTCGTTGACCAATGGCGTGGTTGTGACGCCGCATCGCTCGGTCGGCGTGCCGACATCTCTGGGTGAAGTATCCTGGGACGCATTGCCGGAACTGGACGAGACCGCAACCCTTTTGATCCCGTCGCTCGCCAGCCGGGAATTGTGGCTGGACGTGGACCTCGCTGCGGCAAAGCCCGGAGAGCATCAGTTGAAACTCAAGTTACAGGCGCTGAACGGCGCGGGCGTGCTCGACGCTCCCACGCATCCGCACACCGTGCCCCCGCCGGAAACGGGTGTGGAGATTTCGCTCCAGGTGTTGCCGTTTGTCATGGCCGCTTCGGGCGATTTCCGTCTCTGCACCTGGGCCGCGCCCGAGGAGGCGAACCTGCCGGACCTGCTCGCGCATGGAAACAACGTTTTCACCACGTCGCTGCCGGAGGTAAAATACGACGCGCAGGGCAAACTGACCGGCTCGGATTTCACCCGGCTCGATCCCGTGCTCGCCCGGCTGCGCGGCAGGGATGTGGTGCTGTTGCTGCAAGGTTATCCCCCGTTGCACGGTGAGGTGGGCAGTGACGGCTACTGCGCCGACCTGAAGACGTTCCTTGCCGAACTCGTGGCGCACATGACGGGCGCGGGCTTCGACACAAATCATTTTGCGCTGTATCCCAGCGACGAGCCGGGCGGCATCGGCTGGAGCGCGGTGAACCAGCTCGTGGCCTTTGGCAGACAGGTGCGCGCGGCGGCTCCAGGCGTGATGCTTTACATGGATGGCGGTGGCGAGCTGCCCATGTTCGAGGCCATGGCCACGTGCATGGACATCTGGACACCGAGCATCTACATGCTGGCGGAGAAGACGCCGCTCATGGACGTGGTGCGCAGGAACGGCAAAATGCTGTGGTCCTACAACTGCGCCTACACCTACGCCCGGCCCGTTGGCCCGAACCTGAAGAACATGAACATCGCGAGCGATTATCGCTCTGCGGCGCTGTTCGCCCTGCGTCATGGGGCGACCGGCATCGGCTACTGGTGCTACAACATCGGCCCGGATCCGTGGGGACGCATAGACTTGGAATACGCGCTCGTGTATCCGGGACGCACAAAGCCCGTGACCAGCCGCCGTTGGGAAGCCGTGCGTGAAGGCATCGAGGATTACCGCATCGTTGCCGCGCTGCAAAAGGCGCTCCTTGCGAATGGCGGAGCGAAACTGCCGGCGGAAGCCCGTGACCGGATCAAACACCTGTTCGCAGCGGGCCTCCCGGGATTGCTGGATCAGAGCTTCACCGAAATGACACGAGGACTGGGCCGGACCACGATTGACGCGAGCAGCAACGATTCAACCGTTGAAACGTTCCGGCGCGAGATGATGGAATGCGTGGCGGCGCTGGCTGGTGAGAAGTTGAAATAGAAATGCGCCGCGCATCCAAACTCACACCGAAAGAATTCTCAACTTCAACTCACGCAAGGTTGATACACCTCATAGGGGCGAAGCGCATGGAGGACATATTGATCTCATCACAATCCAATCACATGCAACACCGCTCGCCCCAGAACCGCAAGCAGCGGAATACTCAAAAGCGCAACGCCCAATGCCCAACGCATCGGGAGTCTGCTGCCAGCAATCGTGAAGGCGACGATGGATAGAGTCCAATGCGCAATGGTGAGAACCATCTTGGTGCTCTCCGAGAGTATGAACGTCTCGTAAGGAAAAACGCATGAGGACGAAGCCAGAAACACCGCTGTGCCGGTCTTCCGAGGCAAGTAATCATAGAAGGCCACAAACATCACGGCGAACACAACCAACCACGCTGAGAGAATCGCAACTCCGGCGCGAATCAAATGCTTGGTCTGGAAGGAGGCGCTCATGTGGCCTAGTCAGTATGGCTTTTCCTGAAAGCAAAACAGGTCTCTGCTCTGCGGGAGGAGCGTGTATTGCGCCGCGTGAGCCGAGCCGAGCCACAAGTTGTGGCACTTGTGCCCCAGACAACAGTAATGACCCAAAGAGCAAACACCATGAAGACTTATCTACTGCGTGACTCGAAAGCTGTCGAGTCTCAAAACCGGAAACACAACCCGTGGTCCCGCATGCGCCGCCCCTGTCATTGGTGGCGTCCGTGATCCTTGACGGACTCGGCACGACCCTGTTTACGAGGTGTTGAATTCATATTCCTTCGGGCCAACCAGTAAAATCGGCCTTCAATAGGGCGGGTGGGTTTGTTGTCATATTCCATTCGCAGTGCAAGATTTCGCCAGGACTCAGGAGATACTGGGCAGAATACACATCTTGGGTGAGGTAGGCAGAGCGCCTTGGAGTCCTGTAGTTCGAAAGCCCTAATGTCTCCCACACTTCCGGAGCAGCCATACCCGGATTGAGCAGATGAATTCTCTCCTTGGCATGACGCGCGTTTGCTTGCGCTGCACGAATAATCCGCCTGCCTTCCCTGATATTCAAATCTCGATGGAACCAGTAATTCCCCTCGCTCTTGTTACTTTGTGTCATGTGCATGAATACCCAACCGACATGGATAGTGTATGGGGACTTATCAGTCTGAGAATACTTGAGCGAATATGTATTCCATCCGACCTTCTCGTAGATTCCGGTGAAATCTGGATCCAAATCTCCGTGATAGAATGTAGCGTATCTGTCATCAAATCGTAGGAATGCATGATCGGCACAAAGGTGACCAGAGGTATAGCTGCCAACCCATTTGCCCTGAAGCGGACATGGCACAACAAGTCTTGCGATTACTGTTATCGTTGCCCCGACAGCGATCAGTCGCCAATGCTTTAGGAGTAAAGAACGTAAAAACTGCATACAACACCTGGCGACCAACGGCCGCCGATCAAGAGGCATGAACAATTCTGACATTGTCGCACGACCCGAACCGCCAACGGTTTGTTAGATGGCGTGGTCATTTCTCTCGCTTTCCAATCGAAGCAGTTTGGCAAACCACCCCACTGTCGTCCAGCTCGACGCGGACGAAACAAGGATCCGCTACGCCACGCGTGTAAAACATAACGAATGCCCGATTGGAGGAAATGGTGCAGCCGTTTGTCGCAACGTGCCACAAATCGGGGGTGAGTCCGTCCAGAGAAAGTGTCTCGCGGGCCTTGGCAATGGCAAACTCCTCTGTCAACGCCCCAAGGTGTTCAGAAAGCGTGAAGGCATGCTCAGGCCAGATGCGCGGCTTGTGAGAGCGATGCATGAGCAGTGGAAGCGAGG
>JABFSR010000181.1 GCA_013140495.1 Verrucomicrobiota bacterium | reverse complement strand
CGCCAATGCAGATCGGTTCCGCATGACCCACAAGAATACACGAACCCTCGCAAAGCTTTTCCTGTGGACAAACGCGCGAACAAATCTCCGGCATGTTGCTCGTGGCCTGCGAGATTTCCGCCGCCTCGATGAAGCGACCTTCCGCCGCCAACGCCAGCCACTCAGGAATCCGATTCGCAAGCGGACAACCGTCCCGGCAGCTGGGCTGCGGACACTGGATGCAACGACTTGCCTGCTCCCGCACCGTTTTTTCGTCCAGCAACGAATAGATTTCATGAAAGTCGGTCGCGCGTTCGATAGCCGCGCGTTTCGGCGGATCAGCCCGGTCAATCTCCCGCCACACGTTTGCGTGGTCATGACTTGATCCATTATTACTCATATCGAGAGCCTTGCCATCCCCAGCCTCTGGAGACATCACCATCGGAGCCAAATGCAACTTGATGGCTTGGCTTAACTGAAACAGAGATTTGGAGAACCTCCAGTGCAATCTATAATCAGATTTTGCCCAAAGTTACACCGCATCAAACCCCGCTTGCAGACCAATCGCTTGCCAGACCGCCACTTTCAAACTCATACCTGCATCCTTGATCAGCGCGGATGAATGACCGCTTGCTACCTGATACTGCTTGCAGCGGCTTGAGTTTTGCCTAGCCTCTACAACAAATGAAACACCGCAATCTCCTACGCTGCGTGCCGTTCAACCTGCTCCTATGCGCAGGCATTAATCTGCCGTTGCTCTCTGTATTCGGCGCACCGGACACTACTGACGCCTCGAAGGGAATTGCGGGCAGCCCCATCGCTTCCAGCACTGGAAAAGCGTCCGGCGTTGAGAATTCAGTCGTTAAAATCTTTTCGACTGTGCGCTATCCGGATTATTTCAAGCCGTGGACGAAGCGTGCCCCTGCCGAACACACAGGCACCGGCGTCGTGATCAGCGGAAAACGGATTCTCTCCAACGCCCATGTGGTCCGTTACGCGAGCCAGATCCAGATCCAGGCAAACCAGGAGGGCGAAAAAATTTCAGCCACGGTCGAGAGCATCGCCCCTGACATTGATCTTGCAGTGTTGAAGCTGGATGATGAAAAGTTTTTTGATAATCATCCGCCCCTTTCACGCGAGAAGAAACTTCCGGACGTCCGGGATGCGGTGACGGTTTATGGGTATCCGACCGGTGGTTCGAGCCTTTCGGTGACGAAGGGCATCGTCTCACGCATCGAATTCAGCCCTGCCTCCATTTCCGCAGGCAGCTTGTGGATTCAAATTGATGCTGCCATCAATCCTGGGAACAGCGGCGGCCCGGCGGTCACGGGCGACAAAATGATCGGCCTGGCATTCAGCCGGTTGAGTGGTGCGGACAACATCGGCTACATCATCCCATGCGAGGAAATCGAATTGTTTCTCGCTGACGTTGCAGATGGAAAGTATGACGGCAAACCTGCGATCTTTGATGATCTCCAGACGCTCGAAAATCCTGCGCTCCGTTCATTTCTCAAACTCGACAAATCCGCAGCCGGAATCGTCGTTCACAAACCCAATTCCGCCCTGCGCGACAATCCGCTCAAGGAATGGGATCTCATCACGCGCATCGGTGAAACGCCCGTGGACGAGGAAGGAGAAATCAAATTGAATTCCAACCTGCGCGTCCGGTTCACCTATCTCATCCAGAGCATTGACAAGGATGGCAGGTTTCCCATGACCGTGATCCGCGATGGGAAAGAACTCCGCATTGAGATGCCCACCGCCAAACGACGACCTTCCGTCGTTGACACCCTCGGTAATAGTTATCCGTCCTATTTCATCTGCGGGCCAATGGCGTTTTCAACCGCGAGCATTGAATTCATCCAGTCTTTACGGGAAAATGAAGGCGGCTATTCAATTCTTGGCATGCTCAGCATGGGTGGCAGTCCGTTGATCAAACGCATGTTTGACGCGCCCGCATTCCCGGGCGAAAAGTTCGTTGTTGTTTCGTCGCCATTTTTTCCACACAAGCTGGCCAAGGGCTATTCACCACCGGTTGCACAGACGGTGAAGACGGTCAACGGTGTCCGAATCAAAAACCTTGAACATCTGGTCCAGACTGTTCGTGATTCCAAGGACGAATTCATCACCATCGAGTTCGACAGCCGCGGAACCGAAACCCTGGTGTTTCGCCGAAGCGAGATGGTGGCTGCCACGGATGAAATTCTAAGCGATAACGGTGTTCGCAGCCAGGGTTCGCCCGACACGACGGCGATTTGGAACAAGACCTCCAATTAAATCTCGAAGCATTGTCATCTCCAGAAAAAAGAGGCTGGCCACAGGCCAGCCTCTTCACCGTTCCTCGTTCCCCACCTCAAATCTCGAACCCAAAACTTCGTCTCATGGCGACACCGCACGATAAAATCGAATGGTGGCCTGCGCCGCCGTTGTATCTGTGAACACCGCCTCGCCCACCGCGTTGTTCGTCACACTGCCCATCGTCGTCCACTGAGTCGCCGTCGGAGTCGAGGCACGCTGGACACGCCACGTTGTTTCCGGCGACCCGCTCAAACCGATTCGCATTGTGCCGTTCGATTGTTTTGCGAGTTGCAAACCCGTTGTTACCGGAGCCGCGCTCGCAAGTGCCACGCGATAATACCGTGCTGCCACGTTGTTTATCACCGAATCCAAAGCCACCACATCACCCAGCGTGTTGGCCGTTACGTTTGTCAACATTCGCCACGTCGCGCCCGAAGGAGCATCCGCATACTCCACGCGGCACACCGTGCCCGGCGCAGCCTTGAGGGCGACGCGCCACTTGTTCAACTGCTTCGTCAATTGAGTGCGCGACAACGCCGGCGGGCTGATTCGGAGCGCATTTGACGGCATGCTCTCCGCGCCGGTCGCGCCGTAGGACACGGCATAAAACTCATAACTCACGCCCGCCTGAAGGTTCATGAACGTGGCCTGCTGCGTCCGCCCGGTGTCCATCCGGTTTGTGGACGGCTGATTCGCCAGACCGTAATAAATTGCGTAACCCGCCACATTTGAGTCGGCGCTCGCATCCCACTTCAATGTCACCGGGCAGGCGCGTAACGGCGCCGCACCAACGGAGATCAACGGAAGGCACAACACCACAGACAACAAGGCCCGAAACAACCAAGCCCGCCACGAAACAAAATACATCATGAAAATTCACCACATGGTTCTGAAGCACGTCCTACATGGAACGCACTCCGGCTCGCACAAGTGCGCTTTAGCAACGCCAGTGCCAGTTGCGAATTCGTTTGCGGGGGATTCATCTCCGTTGATTTTCGACGCGTGCAAATCAACGCCTTGGAAAAGCCAGACTGCGCAACGGCGAGTTTTTTTGATTGGTCGCACTCCAACCAATTCAAATGTCGTGAAGTTTCCGGACGAGCAACGACCGGTTTCCAGTCAGCGGCTTTGCGTTGTGAAAATGTGTTGAACCGGCGGAAAGAAATCGTCCTCGTCGTTGTTCTCGTCCTCGTTCTCGAAAATGCCCACCAAGTGACGACAAGAACGAGACGAAAGGTTCAGATTCGGAAAATCTTGTCCTCAGTTCCATGTTGGTCGCAAACATGCTCGCAATCACCGCAGCGCCGGCTAGACTCGGAATGTGCGGGCGCAGTCGGAAAAAACCATGCGTGTATTGATCATTGATGACGAGGAAAGCATCCGCCGTACTCTGACGGTGTTACTGGAAGGCCTGGGACATGAAGTCACCGGAGTCGGAAACGGCGCGTCGGCGTTGAAAGAACTCGACAAGGCGCAGTTCGAGATCGCGTTCCTCGACGTGAAACTCGACAACGAAAACGGTATAGAACTCCTGCCCGACCTCCTGCGCGGCAACGTCCACATGGACATCGTCGTCTTCACCGCGTTCGCCTCCATCGAGAGCGCTGTGGAAGCAATGAAGGCGGGCGCGACGGATTACCTGCCCAAGCCCTTCACTCCGGAGCAAATCCGCCAGATACTCCGCAAGGTCGGCAAGACCCGGCAGCTCGAAGGCAAGGTCGCCAATCTCGAATCCCGCCTTTCATCCATCGCCCCGCCTGCTGATCACGAAACGGTCGAACCGTCAATGGAACGTGCGTTTCATCTGGCGTTCACCGTCGCCTCCACGCCCGCTTCCGTGTTGTTGCTCGGCGAAAGCGGCACCGGCAAGTCCGTCATGGCCCGCGCCGTTCACGAACGAAGCGCGCAAAAGGACAACGCCTTCGTCACCATCAGTTGCCCGAGCCTCTCCGGCGAACTGCTTGAAAGTGAATTGTTCGGTCGCGTGAAGGGTGCTTACACCGGCGCGACCAGCGATTCCTGGGGCAAGGTCGCTGTGGCGGACGGCGGCACGCTGTTCCTTGACGAGATCGGCGAACTCCCGCTCGAAATCCAGCCCAAGCTGCTCCGGTTGCTTCAGGAGCGTGAATACGAACGCGTCGGCGAATCCAAAACACGCCGCGCCAACGTCCGCGTCATCGCGGCCACCAACCGCAACCTCGAAACCGCCGTGAAGGAAAAACAATTCCGCGAGGACTTGTTCTACCGGCTCAACGTCGTGCCCATCCACATTCCGCCGTTGCGCGAGCGCCCGCGAGATTTGAAACGAATGGCGGAAACATACCTGAAGTTTTTTGCAGCCCAGTGCGGGAAAAAACTGGAAGGCATCTCCCCCGAAGCCGAGGCCGCACTACAACGCCATGCCTGGCCCGGAAATTTGCGCGAGCTTCGCAATGTAATCGAACACGCGGTGATTTTTGCCCGCAGCAATCGCATTGAACCCGCCGATCTGCCCGACAAGCTAAGTCAACCCGGCACGAGCTCTGCGGGTAACAGCGTGCAGGTGGGCATGAGAACCACCCTCGAACAAGTGGAGAACGAGCACATCCGACGCATACTCGCGCAAACGACGACGATGGAGGAAGCCGCGCAGATGCTGGGAATTTCCCGCGCGACGCTCTACGAGCGAAAAAGGAAGATGGCCAACTGATCCGGCCACCCGCGCCGCCCGCGCATGTTACGCACCCGCATTTTTCTCAACCTGATTCCCTTCGTGGGACTGCTGGTGGCCGTCGGGGTGTACGCCATCATCCTGTTCTCACGACTGGCGAGCGAGGTCAACCGGACGGTGACCAACAATTACAACAGCGCCTCCGCCGCCGCGAGCATGGGCCTGGCGCTTTCGCGCATGGACACGGCCCTCCAACGCGCAATCAACAGCGACGCCATCACCGCGCGCCAGATGTTCGAGGCCAATTTCGGCGTCTTTGAGGAAAATCTGCGTAACCTCAAGGCCAACGAAGTCATGGCAGATCGCTCGCTACTGTTGACACAGCTGAGTACCAATTTCACCGAACTGAGAATCTCCGGCTCCGGCATTTTGAACTCCTTCGGCCCTCGACAGCGAAGACAGATTTACGACGACGAAATCGTCACACGCACACCGATGATGAGTTCGCTCATTGAGCAGATCCGGATCGCCAACCAGGACAACATTGTTACCACGGGAAAACAAATCCAGCACGTCACCCGTTCCCTCAGCAGCTTCATGATCGCCGGACTTGTGGTGGCGGTTTTCATCTCCTTTTTCGCCAGCTACAAGCTCGGCAAGGCCATCCTGCGCCCCATCCAGACCCTGACAAACGCCGCGCGCGAAATCGGCCAGGGCAAACTCAACCTCACCGTGCCCGTTCTCTCCAGCGACGAGCTGGGCGAACTTGCCACCACGTTCAACAACATGGCCGCGCAGTTGAACCTCTACCGCGAAGGCACCACAGAACAGATCGTCCGCCTGCACCGCACAATGGAGGCGGCGTTGGCCTCCTTCTCAGACCCGATCTTCATCATTGACCGCATGGGGCGTATTGAACTCAAAAATCGCGCGGCGCAGGAATTGGGCGCGCAGTTGGGATTGGACAGCGGACTCCCGCCACGCTTGCACGCCGCCGCCGACGAGGTTTTGCACAGCGGCAAGGACTTTCTTCCGGACAGCTTCAAGGAAGTGCTGACGTTCCGCGTAAAGGGCGAGGAAAAATCCTTCCTGCCACGCATTCACATGGTGCGCGAAGCAGACACAAAACCCGTGGGTGTGGCCGTGGTGTTGCACGATGTCACCCGTTTCCGGCTGCTTGACGACGCCAAGACCAATCTCGTCAACACCGTAAGCCACGAACTCAAGACACCGCTCACCAGCGTGCGCATGGTGCATCATCTCCTTCTCGAAAAAAGCCTGGGCTCGCTCAACAAAAAGCAGGAGGAACTTCTCGAAACCGCCCGCAAGGATTCCGAGCGCCTGCTCAAGATGCTCGACGCATTGCTCGACATAGCACGACTTGAAGCCGGCGCATCCTCACTCGCATTGGAAAGCGTCAGCCCTTCCGACCTCGTCCACTCCATCCGCGATGAAGTGCAGCGCACCATCACCGACCAAGGGTTGAAACTTGCCTGCGAAATCGGACCATCACTGCCGAAAGTGCTGGTGGATCGTCAGCAGATTGGCCCCGTGTTTCACAACTTTATATCCAACGCCGTCAAACATTCGCCGCCGAGCGGAAAAATCGAGATCAACGCCTCTGCCCTTACAGATGGAAGCGTGCAATTCAGCGTAAAGGACGAGGGCACGGGAATTCCGGAACAGTACCAAGGACTGATCTTCGACCGATTCTTCCGCGTGCCCGGACAGAAAAAACGCGGCGTCGGCCTCGGCCTTTCCATAGCGCGCGAAATCGTCGTGGCCCATGGTGGTCGGGTCGGTGTGCGCAGCGAACCCGGCAAGGGCAGCGAGTTTTACTTCATCCTGAATGGCGACGAAACCGGGGTGATTTGACGAAAGTTCCCACGGCTAGCCACGAGATGAACAACCCGGTTACGCCGACGCATACCGGCGCAAGATAGCGGTCCAACGGCAAAGACCCACCGCCTTTCGGCAACACTGCGCCGAACACAATCACCTCGCCCTCACCCGGAAACGGCGCGCTGGATTGAACCCATCCGGATTTGTTTACGCCTTGTGAGATACCCGAACTGGCAAGGCGGAAAATTGGGATGCCATATTCAGCCGCACGCACCGGCGCCACGCGCGCGTGCAACTCATGTTGATGCTGCCCCCATTCCGCCACATCCATTGTCGGCACGATCAACATCTGCGCGCCCTGCCGCACGAGTTCGTCCGTCACGCGTGTGTAGCTCAGGTCGTAACAGATGCAGATGCCGATCTTGCCCCACGGCGATTCCCAAACTTTCTGTTCCGGCGCGGGCAAGCCGTCTTTGAAAAACTGGATCGGCACGCTCTTGACCTGTTTGAAAACCACCTCGCCATTGGTGCTGATGACAAACGCGGTGTTGTAGTAGTTCGAACCCGGCGAAGAATCCTTGCCGCCAACGATAAGAAACTTTTGATTCGCACGACACCAATCCTTCAACTCCTCCGTCGGTTCTCCGTCGAGCGTGTATTCGCTCAGAACGATGAGGCTTAGATTTGCGATGGGCCGACCTCCGGCATGATTTTCAATGAGCCGTTTGTCGTCAGCCACAACCCGATCCAACGCTTGAATCATTTGGCTCGGGGCAGGAAATTCCAGTTGGACGCCGGCGACGCGCAAGTCGGGGCCAGGTCGTTTGATTTTGGCCGTGCCGAAGATAAGGTGCGGAACGACAACCAAGGCGGCGACCGTTACAGAAGTATAGAGGAAAACCCTCCTCGCTGAAATTGCCAGAAACAGGCTGGACCAGGCGGCAGTTGCAAGTCCGACTCCATAAACTCCGACAACATCCCACGGACAGATTGACAATTCCGCAAACGCATACCCCACGTTCAGCCACGAGAATTTCAGGTAGTAAAGTTCGCTTCGAAAATACTCAAGGCTCGTCCACAGAATCGGCACGAGCAAAGCGCCGCGCCTTAATCCGAACCGGGCCAACGCGAGGTGCGCGAGCGAGAGAAACAGAGCAATCCAAAACGCCAGCACCAGCCACAACGCAATCGCCGCCGGGCCAAAGATGCGCCAGAAACATTCTAGTTGTGGCGCGAAACACGCGAACCCCAACGCCAGCCCTGTGTAGAATGATTGTCGTGTCGTCCGCAGCCGTGCGAGCTGAACCAGACACGCCACGTAGCCGACGATGCCAAACGCCAACAACCCTGATTTCGCCGGCGTGTATGCCGCGTGAAAACACACCACCGCAACCAGCGCGAGCACCACCGCCTTGCGCCAGCCAATTGGTTCTGGTTGCGATTGAGTCATGTTGTTTTGAGCACAAGTTTGATCCGTCAACGTAGTCGTCGCCAGCTTCTATTCTCCATCCTCCATCGTCTTCGACGGCGGCTTGGCATCCGTGGAACGGGTCAGATATTCATCACGCAACATCTCAAGTTGTCGGCGAACACTGAGTTGACTGTGTCGTAACTTCCTAAGTTGGGCCGGTTGGAAAATCATTTTCACTTCGTGCCACAAGGCGCGACCGGCGACGCGCATTCGCCACGCATAATGCAGCGCGGCAACGCCCGCAAACGGCATGAGCCCCGTCCACAACCATGCAATCCACTGCTCGGTGTATCTCGCCAGCAACCACCACACGAACGCATACCACAGCCCGTAAACCGGCAGCCCAAACATCAGGCGATTCAACGCCAGCGTCGCGCGGCCCGGATGTTTTACGAGTTGCACAATCCCGCGCGTGATCACAAACGGCACAAGGTGATGCAACGTCCCGGCCAGTGCGGGTCCAAGCCCAACCAACATCCGTAGCGCGTCCATCAGCAGTCGCCCCGTGAGCCGGGCCATTCCAAGGCGCAACACCGGCGATGCCACCGTCAGACCCGCACTGCTCACTTGAGAACGATGTTCTTCCAACGAACGGCCCACAACCTCCGCCCGAGAACGATCGGTTCGAAAGAAATGATTGATGGCATCGGCAAGGACTTTGCGCTGGCGCAACGCGGCAATGGAATCCAGGGCGGCTGCATCAGAAGGCGGGAGCAGCACCTCAAGTTCATCAAGGAACGGCTGCCAGCGCTCCTCGTCCACATGCACGACGACCTGCTTCAGGCGCGCATCTATTTCCTCGGTGAGATGGCGCATCGCCTTGCGATCTTCGTCGCCGTGCTCGTGGAATATTCTTGCGGCATCAATCGGTTCACCCACGCGCACCCAGATGGAACTGCGAAAGCGTTCCTTGCGTTCGTAATTCAATCCCAGCGGAACGATCTGCAACGCCACCCCGCCCTGCACTGCCGACGCTGCTATTCGTGCCGCGCCGGTGCGCACCTGCTCCACGCCTTCCCGGTCGTGTGTTTTACCTTCGGGAAAAATGCCCACAGCCTCGCCTCTCAACAGATACTTCGCGCCTACATCCAGCGTCTCCAGATTCTTGCGCACCGAGGATTTGTCGTCCACGCCGCGATAGGCCGGCACCATTCCCAACGCTTGCATGAGCGCGCCGAACACAGGGACGTTGAAGAGAGTCGCCTTGGCGAAGAAATGCACTGGTCGCTGCGTGGCAATGCCAATGACCGCCGGATCCATCAGCGAATTGGGATGATTCGCCACGAACAACACCGCGCCACCGGCAGGCAATCGCCCACGACCTTCCACCTCGATGCGCGGGTAGTAAAACCGCAGCGCCTTACGCACAAACCAACGCGCGGAGTCGCCGACTGAGGAGAGGAATCCCGCGTCTGGCTTTGCCGTGTTCACACCTGGCCGCCTGCGGTTGAATTGGATTGCCCCGCCACTTCCTTGACCTTCCTCAAATCCAGCTTGCCCGTGCCCAGCATCGGAAATATTTCGACTTTCACGAACGCGTCCACCTTTGGTTTCCACAAGTTTGGAAGGTCGCTGGCGGTGAGTTTCTCGAAGCAGCTTTTCAGTTTCTCGTCGGAAAGCTTGTGGAGCACGACAAGACGTTCCCCTTTCTTTTCATCCGCGAGGCTTGTGACAACGAACGTTTGTTCAGTCACGTCTGCGAGTTCGTGCAGCTTCTCCTCCACCTTGATGTGTGGCACCATTTCCCCGCCGATCTTGCTGAAGCGACTCAAGCGATCCGTGATCTGGATGAATCCATCTTCGTCCATGGCGGCAATATCTCCCGTGATGTACCAGCCCTCGTGGATAACCTCCGCCGTTCTCTCCGGCTTGCCAAGATATCCAACCATGACGTTCGGGCCGCGCACGAGCAGCAGCCCGCTTTGATCCATGGGCAATGGAACGAGAGCACGAGGATCTGCCGGATCCACAATCCTTACACAGACGCCCGGCAACGGGTGGCCGATCTTCCCGCGTTTGCCTCCGACCTGCCGGAAACCCGGTGCACGGAAGTCGTGCGTGTTCACCGTCACTCCCGGAGCGCACTCGGTGCAGCCGTAAGCCTCGAACGGGCGAATGCCAAACTGTTCCTCGAACGCTGCCGCCAGCCGGTCGGGCAGCTTCTCCGCCCCCACGGCAACGAGCCGCACGCTGCCAAACTGTTCAGGCGTGCAACCGCGCATGTAGAGTTGCAGGAACGTCGGTGTGGCAAGCAGGAACGTGACCTTGTGTTCGCCCACCAACGCTCCAATGGTCCGAGGGTCGAGCGGGTTCGCATGAAACACCACGCCCAGGCCGAGCACGGACGGCAACACGAGCGTGCCGGTAAAACCGAATGAATGGAAGAACGGCAACACGCCAAGAATCTTGTCCGTCTTGCCAAACGCAAAGGATTGCCCGAGCTGCTGGATGTTCGACCCGATGTTGTAGTGGGAAAGCATCACGCCCTTCGGTTCACCGGTGCTGCCGCTGGAGAAAATGATGGTGGCCAGAGAATCCAATGAACGCGGAGTGCTCGACGCATTGTTTCCGGTGGACTCAAACGAACGCTCAAGCCATCCAACAGGCATGAATCGCCCGTAAAGAAAAGCGACGACTTTCTCAGCAAGAGACGGTTTACCCACGACGTCCTCCAAAAAAATGGCCTCGCCCGGCGGCTTCATTTTCAGTTTCTCCAAAAACACCCGCGACGTGATCACCGTCTTGATGCCGCACTGCTGGACGCACGACTCGATTGATTCCTCGGACAGAGTGTAGTTCAGGTTGACGGGCACCTTGCCACAAAGCATGGCCGCCCAGTTCACCACCGCGCCACCAACACTCGGCGGCAGGAGCAGGCCGACCTTTTCCTGCCCGGCCCAGATTTTCCTGAGCCGACGTGCGAGCAGCACCGACCGGGTCAACGCGCCACCGAACGAAACTGGTTTCGTTTGTGCGTCCGCCATGGCGAAACGAAACGGACGCCGTCGCGCCATGCTCACAAAAGCACGATGCAACGGCTTCATGTGATGCCGCCTGAGCGGCCAGGCGTCGGCCAGCAATTCCTGAACTGATTGGCGCACTTCATACGGGCTCGCAGTTGCGGGCAATGGCGAACCGAAACTGACCGTAATCGGATACGGATACCGCCGCGGCAACTTCCAAAGGAATCGCCCACGCTCGAAACTGAAGACGCTCCCCCACACCCCATCAATCGCCACTGGAATGATCGGCGCATCCAGATCCTTCATAATGCGCTCGAACCCGCGTCGGAACGGAAGCAACTGGCCGGTGCGCGTGATCTGGCCTTCAGCAAAGATGCAGACGAATTCACCAGCGCGGATCGCCTCCGCCGCGGATTGGAGCGACTTGATCATTTCCCGAGGCGATTGTTCGTTTGAGATCGGGATGACACCAAGAGCCCGGGCGAACGGTTTCATCCAGGGAAGATCGTAGGTTGCCTGGAACATCATGAAACGCACATGACGATTCGTTGCAACACCGACGAACAATGGATCCACAAAGGAGCCGTGATTGCAGACAAACAACGCCCCGCCTTTGGTGGGAACACAATCATTCCCGATCACGCGCACCCGATAGAGCAGCCGCGTGAAAACCCAGAGCACTCCTCGCAGCAGCGAGCAAACGAAGGAGTTTTGCTTTGTCACCTCTGACGATTCCGTGTCTTGGTTCATAGTTGGTTTGCTGCGCGCCGGGTTTTCAAAGCGAGCGCCAGCCATAGTCCCGCACTGACCAGCAAGGCCACAGGTAAAATTAGAACGGCCTTGCGCAAATTTCCACCACTCGCATCTGAGATGCGACCCACGATTTCCGGCGACCACATGTCGCCAAAGAGATGAATCATGAAAATCGAAAGCGCCATGGCGCTGGCGCGAAGGTTTATCGGAACGGTTTCGAGGATGAGCGTATTGACAGGGCCGGTGGACAGGAACAAGCAGAACATCGCCGACGCCAGAAACGTCATCGCCCAAAATGTATTGGTGACCATGAACGCTGCGTATGCCAGCGGCACGGCCACAAGCACGGACAACCCCAATGTCCACGCATAACCTGCGGGATTTCGCTTGTGCCACGCAGTTGCCGCAAATCCACCGATGAGAGTTCCCAGCAATCCAGCAACCACCAGCACTGCGCCAAAAAAAGCACCGGCATCCTTCACCGCCACATCGTGAACTCGATTCAGAAACGTCGGCCCCCAGTGCCCGAACGCACCAAGCGCAAACGTGTATGCGGTGTAGCCCAGTACCACGAGCAGATAATCAGGAATCAAAAACAACTTTGCGATGTCGCGAATGGTCGGTCGTTGCGCCGCATCTTTCGTCCTGCCTTCGGCCCCACCGCGTTTCGGTTCGGCGAACGGCAGCAAGACGAGCGCAAGCAACAAACCTGGCGCACCAGCCCAGATGAAAGCATGTCGCCAGCCCCAGTGTGCCGCGACGACGCCTCCGATGATTGTTCCCAGCGCCGCACCGACCGGAATGGCCACATAAAAAATTGTGAGCGCGTTGTTTCGTTTTGCTGGTCCGTAGCTGTCTGAAATCAGACTCGGGCTGATCGTCGCATAACTCGCTTCACCCAGACCGACGAGAACCCTGAATGCGACCATTACGGCGAAAGTTGCGGCGAAGCCAGTGAGTATTGTGCCGAGACTCCACACAAAGATTCCCGCAGCGATGAGCCACTTCCGGGGAAACCTGTCGCCCAGCCAGCCGAAGACAGGCGAGGTGAGGAAATACCCGATCATGAATGCCGTCACGAGCCGACCAGCCTGACCGTCGTTGATGCCCAGTTCCTTTTGCAAGGGTGCAAGCACGGCGGACAGCACGAAACGGTCGAGATAATTGAACAGGTTCAGACCGGTGAGAATGCAAAGCATCCATGTTGGCGAAAGTTGTTTGCCGGCTGTCATCAGGCGCAAAGCTACTCAACCCAGGGCACAAGTGGGAATTGAAAAACTCGTGACAGCCATCGGTTGTTTTGATGCAGCCACCACAGATTCTCGTACTGAGCCAAAAGCTCCTGCAATCACTTGATGGATTGTTCAATCAGCGCGCGAGGAGTGACGCAACCAGCAATCCCATTCTGTCCCCACTCACAGCCCATCCACAAACTTCTGCATCGCTTTTTCCTGTTGCTCGATGGATTGCACCAGCTTGAACTGCGTGCGGCAACGATCAAGATTGTGATCCGGGCGATGGATGCGGAAGTAGGTATCGCCGCTGAGAAAGTCTGTCAGGAAGCGAATGCCAATCTCGAACGTGATGAGCTTGCCCGAAAATGCCATCAGTGACTTTTCAGCCGGCTTAAGGAATGAACCCGCTGCGGAAATATAGCCCGTCGCCAGTTGTTTGAAGATCGGCATGTGCATCTTGACCTTCGTGAGGTCGCGTTCGTCTTCCAGCGTGGGACTTGTGGTGGTGCGCACCATGTCGCCGAAATCATAAAGCACGCAACCAGGCATCACCGTATCGAGATCCACCACGCACCGGGCCTCACCCGTGACCGTGTCGAGCATCACATTGTTGAATTTCGTGTCGTTGTGCGTGATGCGTTCCGGGATTTTTCCCTTCGCCATTGCGTCGAGAATCACTCCTGTGATCGAGGCGCGTTCAAGAGCGAACTCAATTTCCCGGCGGGCGTCCTTGGCGCGATTGTAGTGATCCTTGTGAATGGCGTGTTGCAACGCGGCGAAACGCCTGCGCGTGTCGTGAAAGGCCGGGATCGTCTCATGCAAGCGCCCGCCCGGCAGATCCACCAGAAAGTTTTGGAATTCACCAAAAGCACGCCCCGCCTGATACGCCTGAAGCGGCGATTGAACGGCCTCGAACGTCTGAACGCCTTCCACAAAAACCAGTGTCCTCCAGAATTCACCATCACGGCCCCGGTGATACGACTGGCCGTCGCGCGTGGGGATGACGATGAGTGAACGGCGCGTGATGTCACGGGCGTTCTGTTCCTCGAGCTTCCGGCGGATATGTGATGTAACGCGCGTGACGTTCTTCATCACGGCCACGGGATTTTTGAAAACGCCTTTGTTGATCTTCTGGTGGATGTAACGAACCCGCGTGCCGCCCTGGTCGTAGGTGGCGGAATAGGTTTCGTTGATGTGCCCGATCTTGAGCGTCTCAGCGTGAAGAATCTCGCCGTAGATCTGGAACTGACGGGAGATTTCCTGAAGTTGTTTTTCTTGGTATGCCATGTGATTTGTTGGGGTGAATTGTGAACACGATTTATTGTCAAAGCAAGAACGCGACAGCCAGACTTGGATAGAGGTTCAAAGTTTGTAAAGGGGTCGCTCCCTATTATTGACAACAATCCGGCGCAGCGGTAAAGGATGCCCATGCCGCGCCAACTGCGCATCGAATCTCCCGGCGCGATTTATCATCGCCTACGCATGACAGCTTCGGCGAGACATGCGTCATGAATCGTGGTGATCGGCGGGAGCCAATTTTCCAGGACGATGCTGACCGCACCCGCTTCCTCCAAACATTGGGCGAGGTCCGTCAACCAGCCCGATCTGAACCTGTGTCAAAAGTAAGGAGCGACCCCTTTAAGGAGCGACCCCTTTACTTCTTTTCTTTATCATCTTCTTGGTGCGCCTTCGCATGATTGTCAATTAACCCCTGGGTAACGCAACCGCTCGCGAACATTAGCGCAGCGGCAATGAAGAGATTTTTCAGTTTTTGCATGGCGCGCAATGCAGCCTAACGCTGCGGGTCAGTGGCGGCGGGACTACGGCGCACCATGCAGAACGGTGATGGACTCCCGCCGTCCACTGCACTCGCCTCGTTAGGCTGCTCTGTCGGACTCACGCGCGGTCACGTCGTGAAGCCGGCTCCGTGGATGCTCATCGAGCCCGAACCGCCTGGCCGAGCACCGCCAAGCCGACGATAAGCAACAACATTGGCGAAGGTTCAGGAACCGCGAGCAGAAAAGCGCGGTGGTTGTAATGGACGTCCCACGCGTCGCCGACGATATCACCATTGTCGTTGATCCCCATTGCCCGGCTGTTCCACCCGGTCAACCCGATCTGGTCCAAGTACGGAGCAAGGTCAATCAGTGTGTCCCCGTCCCACAGCGCCGCATGGTCGCGAAACGGACTCGGCGCGGTATAGGAACCCACGATCAGCCCCGCGGAATTGATGGCCTCTGCCGTACTGTGAAACACGTTCGGCGTGGGCAGGGCCGTCATTACGCTGGCGTTGTAGCGGAACGCCCGCGAGTAGCCGTTGACGATACTATCACCGACGATGATTCCTGCGTCGTTGATATCCCAGGCATAACTAGGATTTCCTGCGCTGAATAAGCCTCCCAGATCCGTCATGACTCCCCCGGCGTACCGAAATGCATGCGTGAGGGAAGGGGTCACATCGGCCCTACCCACCACCGTGCCGGAGTTGTTGATCGCTGCGGCCCCGCTGTAAGGTCCGCCCAGCGTCCCCAGCGTCGTTACCACCCCGCCGTTGTTCACGAATGCGACCGGTGCGGCACCGGTCTCACCCACGATCACGCCGCTGTCGTCGATTCCTGAAGCGTAGGTGTACGGAGCGCCGCCATTGATTGCACTCATCACTCCGCCGCTGTAACGAATTCCCCGCACCGCAGTGTTGGGATTGGAACTGGTGCCGACAATCACGCCGGAGTCATTGATGGCCGAGGCTCCGCTGTCTGTGTCACCTGCCAACGTGCCGAGATTCACCAGGACTCCCCCGCTGTAACTGAAAGCACTGAACACATAGCCGCCATTGGTCGTATAGATCTGGCCGATAACCGTTCTGGAAGAATTGATGTCGTTGGCTGTCCCCGTGCCAAGAACATAGGGCGTGTAGGTCGCGCCGATCGCGACCGCACGTATTGTTGCGAGCACAAAGAAAGCGATACCTGAAAGGAGATGGGAGGCTTTCATAGGGGTATGGAAGCATGAGTGGCGGCTTTTGGCGAGGGATTTCGGTGCGCTTGTAGCAATGGCGCCGGTGGACCGTCAGCCATCCCTGCGTAAAGGGGTCGCTCCTTACTTTTGACACAAATCCGGCGCGGCGGTGAAGGAGGCCCATGCCGCGCCTTGCGCATTGAATATCCCGACGTGATTTACCCGTCATCAATCGTGGCGACCACCGCGAGCCAATCTTCCGCGACGACCCCGATCACAAACAATTCCTCATCATCTTGACCAGTGCGACCACGCGTTTTGAATCCACGGGATTGGAAAGTATTCCATCGCGCTTGAGTGAACTGCCCACAATCACTCCGTCAGCGTGGCGCAGGTAATCCCGTACATTCTCCAGCATTACACCACTTCCCAGAAGCAGCTTTGTTTCAGGACAAGCGCGACGAACGCGTTCCACGTCCGCGATGTCCGCAGGCTTACCTGTACCGACGCCGGAAACAATCAACGCGTCAGCGAGACCGCGTTGTACCGTATCGTGCGCAGCATCCTCCAATGACCAGTCTCCCAACGGCACAGCGTGCTTGACGTGAACATCCGCAAATATCTCCGCTCCGGGCGCGATGGCTTTGCGATAACGCAGCGTGTTGTAGGCGTCGCCTTCGATCAACCCCTGATCCGTCAGCATCGCGCCGCAATGAACATTGACGCGGATGAAACTCCCTTCGCATGCGGCGCAAAGAGCAAGCGCGGCCCGGGCATCGTTGCGAAGCACGTTGAAGCCGATGGGCAGTTTCACCGCTGCGCGAACCGCGCAACCGGCGGCGCTCATGGCAGCAATCGTTTCCGGCGCAACGGCGGATTTTGTGAATGGCACGTCGCCAAAGTTTTCGATGAACACAGCGTGAGCACCACCGCGTTCATAGGCTGACGCATCCGCAACCGCCGCCTTTATGATCTCCCTCAGGCTGCCGGAGAATCCCGGAGAGCCTGGAAGCGGACGCAGGTGAACGACACCGATCAAAACCTTCTGCGAAGATGTAAAAAGGGAGGTCACGGAGTTTGCTGTTCACGCAGTTTGCGGATCGCAGCAGCTGCGGCTTCGCTCTCCGCCTGCTTCTTGCTTTTCCCCGAGCCGCTCGCCAGCTCAATGCCGTTGTGATGAACGGTGCATTCAAAAATACGGTCGTGGTCGGGGCCTGTGGCGGAGACGACGCGATACTGCGGCGCTTCGTTCGAATCCGCCTGCAATAATTCCTGCAATTCGCCCTTCGGATTCTCCATGAGCGGATTTACATCCAGTGAAAGCAGCAGCCCGCTGAACTCACGCTGGATGAGTTCCCGCGCCACGTCATAGCCGCCGTCCATGAACACCGCACCCAACACAGCTTCAAACGCATCCGCCAGTGCCGACGGACGCTCACGCCCTCCGTGCAGTTCCTCGCCCCGGCTCATGATGAGAAACGCGCCAAGGTTCAGTTTGCGCCCGTGTACCGCAAGAGCGCGACGATTTACCAGTTTGGCCCGCGCCTTGGTCAAAGGGCCTTCGCCGAAATCAGGGAACCTTTCAAACAGATCGCGTGTGAGGACGAGTTGCAGCACAGCGTCGCCCAAAAACTCGAGACGTTGGTTGTGCTGCACCGGGCTGGATTGCTCGTGCGCCACGGACGGATGGGTGAGCGCGACGCGCAACAGCGACGGAGCACGGAAGGTGTAACCAAGTCGTTCCTGGATTGCTACGAGGTCGGACACGAGAAACGTTGGGTCAACTGGCAACGGTAGTTTCAGCCGTCACCGTTGCAGGTGCGGGCTCAACAGGTGATTCCGGCGCGTTGGTGGCGGTTTCAGTCGCTACAGTCGCGGCAACAGTTTCGGCAGCTTGCGGCGGATTGAAGCCGTGTTCTAGCAGATTCGCGACATCGCGCTGAACTTCTTCGAGCTGGTTGAGGTGAAGGTCGGGGTCGGTGATCGTGAACACTTCGCCAGTCTTGGATTGCTCGTAAATGATGGTGCGCCTGCCATCTCGAATGACCTGCTCCTTTACCTTGAGCACGCGTTTGCGTTCCAGCATGACAGCAAGTATGAATCCGGCGGGAACATACCTCGGATCATTCAGCTCGATCAGTTTCTTCAGAACTGTCTCGGCAGTCTCCTTCTGGATCGCCTCAGTCACAGGTGGTGGCGCTTGATAAACGCCCTGCCATTGGGAGATGAAACCATTCAGCTCCTGCGCACCGGCGAATCTTTCCTGCCAGCAGCCGTCGCAAACATCCTGCCGGCGCAGTTCCACTTTTTCCTCGAACAGTATCGTGTGGTAAGACTGCTTGTCGGTGAATGGTTGCTGGCACGCTTCGCAGGCGTGGGCGCGGCTTTGAATGTTCCAATCGTTCATTTCAACTCAATTTGACGGACGCAAGTATTCGCCGGGAGCGGGCGGAGTTCAATCTTGAATTCCGACAAGTTGAACTTTGGGGCGTGATTAAAGGAGGGTGAGGCTCGGAGTGTGGCCGTCCCCGGCCACAGCTGCGTCGAACGCAATTAAGCCGTTGAGATCCTCTACACCGTCAAGCGTACGGGCCTTGCTGCGCCCGGGACGGGCGCACTCCGCCCCAGCTACCGCATTTTCGCCGGCACAAGCTCGGAGTGTTTTCTTTCGGCTTTGAACTCCAGCACACAGGCCTCGCTCGCGAGACCTGAACGGTCTATCGCAGTCACCGCAACTGCCTTGAGGTTTGCGCGCGGGAACGATTGCGTGGTCGAGCTGATGGGAAGAATCCTTCCCGACCATTCGTCGCCAACCTTTGATTGCACGAACCAGAACCGGTTTGTCTCCGCACCGCCAAGTTTCCAACTCACTGCGACATCTGCGCCAGCGCCAGCGCTGGCCGTTGTGATGGACGGCCGCAAGGGAGGCGTACGATCAATCCATGTCATCGCAGGTGCAAGCGCGGGCCGGGCGTTGATGGTGTTTTGCAGTCGGATGCAGAGCGTGGTGTTGCGACCCGTGGATTTCATGTTCCAGAGCACATATCCGTGGGAGTTGGACTGGTTGCGCGTAATCGAGATTTGGTTCGGAATTTCTTCAGGCGACCACTTTGACGATTTCGTCACGTCCAGGCCTGCGCAAAGCGTGCGATGTTTGGGATTGTTGCCGGCCCACCAACCGAGCAATGCGGGAAAGCTTTGTTCCGGAGGGGCGATCCCCCAGTAGAGCTGGGGCGCAAAATAGTCAGCCCAGCCATTGATGATCCACTTGCGCGCGTCGGCGTATAATTTGTCGTATTGATCGAAGCCCCTGATCTGAGGCGGATTTCCGGGTCGCCAAATGCCGAACGGGCTGATGCCAAATTTCACCCAGGGTTTCTGCGCCTTGATGGAATTGTAAACGCGCTGGATGAATGTGTTGACGTTTTCCCGCCGCCAGTCGTTGCGGCTCAGACCACTGCTCACACCATATTTTCTCCAACTTGCTTCATCCGGAAAATCCAAATCTCTTCCGTCACCACCCTTTTCTGCATAAGGATAGAAATAATCGTCAAAGTGAATACCATCCACGTCGTAGCGTTTAAGCACATCCATCACGACACCGAGCGAATACTCCTGCACTTCGCGCTCGCCGGGGTCGAGCCAGAGATAGCGCCCGTATTCGCGCACGAGTTGTGGCTTCGTCTTGCTGATGTGACTGGCTGCGACGGGCGACCTGGCGTTGAAGTGGTGAGCGCGATAGGGATTGAACCAAGCATGAAGTTCGAGTCCGCGTTTGTGTGCCTCCTCGATTGCGAACGCGAGGGGATCGTAACCCGGCGACCTGCCCATCGTGCCCGTAAGATATTCCGACCACGGCTCAATGGCCGACGGGTAAAGAGCATCACAGCCAGGGCGAACCTGGAAAACAACAACGTTCAACTTTAGTTGGGAAGCGCGGTTGAGGATGGCGAGAAGTTCGGCCTTCTGCTCTGGAACGGGCAGGCCGGGTTTGGACGGCCAGTCAATGTTCCCCACAGTTGCGACCCAGACACCGCGAAACTCGCGCTGGATCGCCGGAGGTTGCGGTAACGTGGAAACAGGCTTCGGTGCGGCAGTAGCACAACCTGCGTGCAGACAGATCGCAAGCAACGCAGATGAAAGCCAATTAAGTCGCCCGAACTTCATAGTTGGAGGGTCGCAATTGAGCCTGTGCGGTTCAATGCTGATTCTTATTCCCGAGGCAGGTGTCCGCCCGATGTCGTCCGGCAATCCCAATTACTCCCGCTCCACGCCGCTGTTCCAGTACTGGCCCATTTGCTCAGTGGTGGGAATGGCACGCGGACGCACGATTCGGAAGCCGACAAAATCACAGTTTCGCAGCCAGAACTTACTCTTGGGCATTTGTGGGTCGCCCATCTTCCAATCCGGAGTGGACTGACCACGAACCGCGCAATGAACTTCTTGAATAGGATCGCGCCAGGATCCGCCGCGCACCGAATGAGGATACTGTCTGCTCGCCCTGTTCCACGGCATGACAGCACTACCTTCTTCGGCGCAACGCCTGTAAAAGACGTCATCGTATTGATCCAGCACCCACTCGCTGACATTACCAAGCACATCGTGCAGTCCCCAAGCATTTGGCAATTTGCGACCGACCTTCTGGTATTTCATATCGCTGTTGTCTTCAAACCACGCGTAGTCGGAAAGCTTCGACGGCGCGTCGCCAAAAAACCATATATTCGTGGAACCGGATCGGGCGGCGTATTCCCACTCCGCTTCGGTTGGAAGCCGATAGAAGTGCCCGGTCTTGGCACTCAACCACTGGCAGTACTTGTTCGCAGCGTGCTGAGTCATGCCGATGGCGGGATAACCACTCTTGCCCATGCCAAAGCTCATGTCCACAAAAGGCAGGCTCGGATGTGTTATCGCGTCGGCCTGTCCGCTTTCCAATTTCCCGCTGCTCGGAGGCGGCGAGGACTGCCGGCGATCAATGTCGTCGAGCATAAACGAATTGAACTCATTCCACGTCACCTCGTATTTACCAATCCAGAATGTGTCCAGCTTCACCCTGTGTGGCGGCGATTGGTCGGGTTTGAAATATCGGCCGCCAACAGGACTGCCCATAACGAACTCACCACCCGGAATGGCCACCATTGAATAGGTTGCCCTGCTGTCAGGAATCGAGTTGGTGTAGGAATTCATGCCCAGGGGCTTGGTGGCCTCCGCCTGAAGCCGAATGCGAGCCGCAATATTAGAAACTGTGAGCGCGCTGTATTCGCCGGGTGACTGCGATTCAACCGCTCCGCAGTTGGCGAGGAGCGTTAGAATTCCGCCAATCGTCACAGCAAGCGGGAGGTTCATTCGAGCACAACCCTGAAAGTTCCAATGAATGATGTCAAGCTGACGAAACAAGCTGCTTTGCGCACAACAGCCCCATGGCATGCGGCGGCAAATCCGCTTGAAGCAAGAGCGAGCGGTCGCTAGCTTGCGCGACATGTTCAAGAGACCAATCTGTCTGATCACGCTCACTGCCATGGCTGTTTCCTGCACCACCACCTCCAATAAACATTCGCCCGATGCACAGTCCACCAGGGCAATGTCCGTGGCCGATTTTGAGCGCGCTGGAACGAAGTTCAAAAATATTCTACGACTGCCGGAGATTGAGACCACGCCGGAAGCAATCAATTCAACGGCAACAAAGACCATGGTCGAAGCCAACGCAGCACTGGATCAGATTGGAAAACTCAACAACACCAAGGTCAATTTCGAGAACACCGTAGGTGCGCTGGATGAGAACAGCCGCCGGATTTCAGACGCCATGAACCGGGTGCAACTCATCAAGGAAACCAGCCCGGATGCGAAGCTTCGCGATGCTGCAACGGAAGTGGTGAAGCGTCTCGAGGAATGGGGCGTGAGTCTCGACTACCGAGAAGATGTTTTCCGCGCGGTCAAGGCCTACGCCGACACGCAGCCCAAACTGGCCGGTGAACGCGCGAAGTTGCTGGACGAAACGATGCGGGATTACCGACGGGCCGGGCTTGCGCTGCCCAAGGCACAACGGGATGAAGTTGAGCGACTCCGCAAGGAACTGACAAGCGTGAGCACGGACTTTGACAGCAACATCACGAAAGCCCAGAAGACACTGACTTTTACGCGGTCGGAATTGGAAGGCGCTCCCGAAAGTTTGCTCACCGCACCGGGCGTCAAGACAGGCGACAACGAATTCAGCGTCAAAGTCAATGTGACGTGGCAGTACCTGGCAGTGATGGAGCATGTGAAGAACGAAGATGTGCGCCGGCGCGTCCTGACGGAGCAGCACAGTCTCGCAAAAACAGAAAACTCGCCACTCATTGAAAAGCTGCTCTCGTTGAGGCATCAGATTGCAACGCGACTCGGCTATGCCAACTGGGCGGATTTCATGCTTGAGGTAAAGATGGCCAAAAACGGGAAGACAGCTATTGAATTCGAGGAGAAACTGCGTGACGGATTGCAGCCCAAGATGGATTTGGAACTGGCTGAGTTCCGGGCGTTGAAAGTAGCGGAGACTGGCGACCCAAAAGCACAAATCCATCTCTGGGACTGGCGCTACTTCGCGGACCAGCTAAGGAAGACGAAGTACAACGTGGATAGCGAACAGTTGCGGGTTTATTTTCCGATGCAGCATGTGCTCTCCGGCATGTTCGAGATATACCAACGCATCTTCGGAGTCACGTTCACACAACTCGATCCGCCCTACAAATGGGTGAACGATCTTCAGCTTTGGGGTGTCAAGGATACGAAGACAGGAGAGCCGCTTGGATTCTTTTACCTCGATCTGTTTCCGCGCGAAGGTAAATACAACCACTTCGCGATGTTCCCGATCATTGACGGCAAAAGACTCGCGGACGGAAAGTATCAACGACCGACAGTCGCGCTGATCTGCAATTTCACACCACCCAGTGGCGATACCCCTTCGCTGCTCGACCACAATTCGGTGGAAACAATGTTCCACGAATTTGGCCACGCGATGCATGCAATTTTGACGCGCGCTGAATTCAGCCGGTTCTCAGGAACGAGCGTCCCCAGGGATTTCGTGGAAGCTCCATCCCAAATGCTAGAGAACTGGGTGTGGGACAAGCGCGTGCTGGACAGCTTTGCCGCAGACTACCGCGATCCATCCAAGAAGATTCCACCTGCCATCCTTGGACAGCTCAAGGCGGCAAAGTTCGCGACCTACGGCTGCCATTACCGTCGCCAGCTTTCTTTTGGCTTGATGGATCTGGCTCTGCACACACAGATCAACGACAAGAATGCATCTGAAGCCCTGCCACTTGCCCATCGCATATTGAGCGACACATTTCTTCCGCTGCCTGAGGGCGCAGCGTTTATCACCTACTTCGGACACATAACAGGCTACGACGCGGGTTACTATGGTTACGCCTGGGCGGATGCGATTGCAGCGGACATGGCGACCGTGTTTGAACAATCGCCCGGCGGCTTTTTTGATAAGACAACCGGACGAAGAATGCGGGATGAAGTTTATTCCCAAGGTAATTCGCGCGACGTCAATGTGAGCATCGAGAAGTTTCTCGGGCGTCCACGATCCATTGAACCGTTCCTCAAGGAGATTGGCGCGAAGCCGTAGTCGTAGCCGCAAGAATTCTCAACAATTCGTCAGCCACCCGATTCGCGGCGAGGGTCTCAATCCCAGCAGGTTCGTGCAAAATTGTAACGCATCTGCCCAGGGGTCTCCAGACGGATTGTTCCGTGTGCGCCCACATTGCAAGGCATGGCAGGTTGAGAGCGGCCGCGAGGTGAGTGATACCTGAGTCATGACCAACAAACGCGGTGCAGCCTTGGAGACGTGTTGCCAGTTCTGGGAGCGGGAGATTTTCTGCAATTTCGAATCGCCCGACCCGCAGCCCTGAGGCAAGGCGGTTCAGTCGTGCACCCTCAGCTTCGCCACCTACCAGCAAGAATTTCAAACTGGTCGTACGTGCCAGGATAGCGAGAAACTCACTCCATTTGTTTTCCGGCCAGTTCTTGGATTCACTCCCACTTCCAGGATGAAGGGCGACTGTATTTGGCGATATGGCAACGTCGCAGTCTAGTCGAAGTCCGGGCACATGATCGGCGTCGAAAATTGCGAGCCGCTCCAGCGGTTTCAGGAAAACATTTGTTGCGTGAATCTTTTCATTCTCATTCGGACGGTGCGGCCCCTGGATGAATTGAGCGGGAGAGCAGCGCGCGATATTGGCCCGGAAGATTTCATCAGGGTCGTAAAGATAGGAGATAATGATGCTGAACTTGGAAAAGTAATCTCGCAAGTCTTCGCAAAGTTCACCACGACTGACAAAAAAACCAGCGAGCGAGCGCGCCTCAATGTGCTTCACCTGATCCACCATCCTAGATTGGAGCGCTAGCGAGGCGATTTTCTGGTAGCCCAGAATTTCGATGTGTGCGTGAGGACACTGTTGCCGGAGCGCGGCGATGGCCGGAAGCGTGAGAATAAAGTCGCCGATTGCTCCGCCACGAATGACCAAGATTTTCGCCTTGCTCATGCGAATGATAGCAAGATTACCGCCTCACATGGCTCGGAATGACGTCAGGCCAAGAACGACCAGCAGGAGGGCAAACACAAGGCGGATGGCGCTGCCAGTCTTGACGCGCTTTTCGTTGGCTGTAGCCCAGTTTAACAAATCACGGAGTCTCCACGGAGCGATGGTCAGCCAGATTCCGGCGACGACGAAGACATAAGCCAACACCTGGAACAAATAGATCCACGGTGTTTCGCCGAGGTGCGGCCGACCGGTGTCCACCATGAGTTTGGCGAGCAGCAACAGCAGGACGGCCAACCCACGGACTGCTAGAAAATCCTGAACCACCACGCAAGCCGCCACGCCGATCGCAGCAAATGCGACCATCATATATTTCTTGATGGCTTCGAAGTCCGCGATCGGCTCAATCTTGACATTCCAGACAAACCACGCTGTTCCCAGAAGCATCAGGAAAACACCGGTAGGAATGTGACGTGGGAATTTCCGGGCGGCTGCTACAAAGGCAGCCGGTTTCGCCAGGCCATAGGCCTGCGGCACAGCCATACCCAAACCAATGAGAATTGAAAGCAACGAAAGCTTCATCAGACTACAGATTAACAATCGCGGGGTCGCCGTAAAGCGTGAACGAACCGACGCGTGTAATACTTACATCCATTACCTGCCCCTTGTGTCGTTCTGATCCCTCGAACAAAACGATCTTGTTACAGGTTGTGCGGCCCATCACACGGGCCGAGTTTTTCTTGCTTGGTCCTTCCACAAGAATCCGCGCCTGTTTCCCGATGAATGCGTCATATTTCCGCGCACCGATTTCGTTGACGAGTTCCAACAATCGCGCGTGTCGCTCCTCGATAAGCGATTCGGGTAATTGCCCGGGCATGGATGCGGCCGGGGTATCCCGCCGGGGCGAGTACTTGAACAGAAATGCATTGTCGAACTCCACCTCACGACAAAGAGAGAGTGTTTGATTAAAGTCTTCTTCTGTTTCACCAGGGAAACCAACGATGATGTCACTTGTGATCCCGATGTTGGAACGCGCTAGGCGGAGTTTTTGGACGATTTCCAGGAAGCGTTGCCGGTCGTAACCACGGTGCATGAGCTTGAGCACGCGATCGCTTCCGCTTTGCACCGGCAAATGCGCATGGGAAGCGAGCTTTGGGAGGCGGACGTATGCCTCCACAAGATCGTCACCATATCCCTTTGGATGGGGGGATGTGAAACGTATCCGTTCCAATCCATCAATGTCGTGAACAGCTTCTATGAGTTGAACAAAGGCTGTTTTGCCCTCGTGCTTTGCAATTTCACGCTTTCCATAACTCGTGACAATCTGACCAAGGAGTGTGATTTCCTTTACGCCACGAGAGACCATCTGTTGACATTCGCTGACAATTTCCGGAATAGGACGGCTTCTCTCCTCCCCTCTCGTGTATGGAACGATGCAAAACGTGCAGTATTGGTTGCAACCCTGCATGATGCTTACAAAAGCTGTAACCGAGGGTTGGCTGCCACCACTGACAAGATGTTCCCGTATCGTACTTTCGCTGCCAGACTCAGCATCCGTGTCCACGATCTTTTTCCGCCGACCTTCAAGCAAATCATCAAGGTAATCAGCAACTCGATGGAATTTTTGCGTGCCCACGACAAGATCAACATCCGGAAGGCGATCAATCAATTCCTGCCCCCGGCTTTGAGCCATGCAACCGAGGAAACCAAAAATCTGGTCAGGACGATCCTTCCTCCCCAGGCCGATCATGGCGGACATCTTCCCCAATGCCGTCTGCTCCGCATTGTCCCTCACGCTGCACGTGTTCAACAAAACGATGTCGGCAACATGTTCTGATTTTACGAGCGAATACCCTTTAGCGACCAGTTGTGCGGCAACAGCCTCGCTGTCGCGCTCGTTCATCTGGCAACCATAGGTCTTGATGAAAACGGTGGGCATTTTTCGCTTTGAGGAAACTGTGCTTTGTGAAGGAAAAGAAATTGGGAGACGTGTCTTTCCAGGTTGAAAGTTTAAGAAACTATCCACGTTTCCGAGACAACCCAACCGCGCTCAGAAGTTTCCTTGCAAACGATTTGGCAGGCATGCCCTTGGTTGCTGCCCCATCGGTGGGTTTCTTGGCATGCATTGCCTTTTTTACGTTCTTCGGCGGGCTGTCCGGCCTTCCCAAGTATGGATCAAGCTTGGATACGAGCTTAACGACCAAGCTTGGACTCTTGTATTCAAACTTGTCTGGCAAACCCAGACAGATGATTTTCTTTTTTTCTACAATATCTTCAAATCGTTCGGTCATCGCCGTAATTTGGTCCTTTTCAAATACAAAAATTACCTCCGACCAGTTCAGCAATTCTCTCGAAAGTTGTGTCTTTGCAAAGCTGGCTGTTCCTGCTGAACGAACTTCCAAATCTGGCCTTGCACGATATAGATGTTCGGCGGTCAGACTTCGAACCTTGTTTTGGTTGCACACAAACAAAATCCTTGTTCTGAGTACTGGAGTTTCCATCAGACAATTATTTACCGGGTAGAGGGAGTGAACAAAAGCAAAAATCACCGCTAGCAGCGGTGATTTTTGATGGAATCAGCCTTAATCAGTAACTGACTAAGCACGTTTTGAGAATCGTCGAATGAAAATTCCACCAAGCACCGCCAATAGAATCGAAGATGGCTCAGGCACGTTTTGAATCTGAAGGTACTTGTCCTTGCTGATTAGAAATGATCCGCCAGGAGCAATTGTGAAATCCCATTGAAAAGCCCAAGTCACATCACCAGGCCCAACAGGATTTAGGTTGTCGCTCAGTACGCTTGCTACACCATCATTGAGTTTCACCAAAGTTGAATTAAAAAAGGCCGCTTCTCCATGATTTGCACCCGGCGTAACCACGGTTTCAGTAAGACCTACCAACCCATCACTTTGTGCAGCCTCATTGAATTTACCCTGAAGATTCTTCCCGAGTTGAATCACATCGTTTCCCGGGCCGCCAAGGTCAAAGTCCGAATACTGAAAGAAGTGAAAATCCAGCGATGATCCGGAAGTGTTCCGAATGCGAATGGCTTCACCAATGTCAGAAACGCCGCTTCCCAAACTTCCACCCGTCAAGAGATAGTCAATTTGAACGGAGTAGGATGCATTTGCATAAAACGTGGTGAGGCTTCGCGCACTTGATTGGGAAACTGTCGGTGCACTAATTGTGTTAATCGGCACTTCGGCATTATTTCCGACTCCAAGCCAAAACCATTGTTGAGTCAATTGGCCTGAGCCGTCCACCTGCCAAGTGAACATTCCGGCAGAAGTCGTGGGGTTTACCGATGCTGTGGAATTCTGGTCCGACATCGTAAAAGATTGAGCATCTGCAACGTTGCTAATCGCTAGCGATAAAACCATAACTGCAACGAGAATCGCATTGTTACAACATTTGAACGAATGTGTTTTACTGAATAGTGTCATATGCTTCTGATTATTTGAAAATGTTTTCAACTACTACGGCTGTGCTTGCTCGCATCACAACCTAATTGCCTGCAAATCTTCTTTCTTATTCAACCACACTTCTCTGCACCGACAATGGTTATTTGTTAACAACATATTAACACCACTAAAAGCTGCTGTCGAAAAAAGTTAATGCCAAAAACTCCGTTGGGGGAGTTAATCGCCTGTTAAAAGAACTGGATTTCAGCGTGTTGCGCCGAGCAAAGCCCACATGGACCGCTTATTTCTTCTTTGACTGCAGGTGAATGAACGCGCCCTTTTTGTTGCCCACAACCACATCTGGAAGCTTGTCACCGTTGATGTCGCCGACCACGACCTGCGTGCCAATGCCAGAATCGTTGTCAATCTGGTGGGGCACGTAATCAACACTCTTATCTTTGCTGCGGACCAATTTGAACCAGTAAAGAACAGCAGGGGCGTTAGGTTCGGGATCACCGTGATTCCCGTGCGCCCAAAAACGCTTTCCGGTAACGAGGTCTTTCAAACCATCGCCATCCACGTCCACCAGTTCGAGAGCGTGAAGCTGTGACCACGAAATGCCATATGAGTTGGGCTTGGCTTCGGGATTAAGGATGAGGTGTTGCTGAAACTGAATCTCGCCCTTTTCGCTTTTCGTTCGTAATTGCTCATACCACGCCAGACCGTAACCATGGGCGGCCAACGCAGTAATAACATCCGGCAAACCATCGTCATTCACATCGTATGCGTACATTTGCGATCCGCCTGCAACAGAGAATTGAAAAGCATGGAATCGCCAGATTGGATCACCGGCCAGATCAGCGGGTTGTTCCCACCAGCCGTCCTTCTCCAAGATATCTTTCCGCCCATCCCCGTTCACGTCCCCCAAGCCGAGGCCGTGGGTGAATTTGTGATACTTGTTGTCAGGCGAAATACTGTGCCACCTCCAATTGCGCTCTGGATGTTGCCAATCTGGTTCTGCGTATCCGAGAAATCCTTTTGACGAACAAATGATCTCCGGCTTGCCATCTCCGGTAAGGTCGGCAAATGTTGGTGATTCATTGTCAGTCACATCAATAGCGGTGTGCCGCAGCCAATGCCCTTCCTTGCCTTTAGAGTTTTCATACCAGTACGATTGCTCGCCCGGAAAACCGAGAATCAAAATATCCGTCCAACCATCGCCGTTGAAATCATGAGTGAATGCGACGAAATTCTTCGAGTAAGTATTATTGGTGCCAAGCGCTCCTTCAAAACCTGGAATAGTTTCCTGCGGGCCATCAGTTTTCTTGCGGGTAAATTTTTCTGTGGCTGGATAATACTCGTGACGCTTTTTGAAGTCTGGCGCTTCATACCAATATGGCCCAGCTACCACATCCATCTTGCCGTCGTGGTTGAAATCACCAAAGTTCGCGCCTTCGCACCAGAACTGGTCTGTTAGTTGAATCTTCTTGAACGAGGGAGGTAATTTATCCTTTGCCCCAAGACAAAAGGTTGACGTCAGGAGCAACGCCAGAAAAAAGCAATGTTTCATTGGCAAATATGTCTGGCAGTTCCCGGTCGTCTGGTCAAGACGCGATAATTCAGGACAACCCAAGCGACGCGAAGGAGCAGAATCAGGTGAAGATAGCCCACCAAGCACTTTCAATCACCTGCACAAGCCTTTCACCACTTGCCTCCAACAAAGAAGTTCGACAAAGTATTCCCCGCCAAATGACGCCCAACAAAAACTAAACACCTCACAAACTTGTAAGCCAAAGTCCGATGAAGTTTTCATTTCTCTTTCCCCTATTCGCCTTCGCACTCGCGATCCAAGCTGAGGAGGCGAAACCCCTTCGCGCCGGCATTATCGGTCTCGATACCTCTCATGTCATGGCATTCACTGAGACGTTGAACAAAGGCACCAAACAACCTGCGGACAATGCCAAAGTGGCAGGCGTAAAGGTGGTGGCGGCTTATCCCCAAGGCAGTAAGGACATCGAAAGCAGCACGAAACGCGTGCCGGAATACACCACCAAAGTCAAAGCAATGGGCGTGGAAATCGTGGACTCCATTGAAGAACTCCTGAAGCGCGTGGATGTTGTCTTTCTTGAATCCAACGATGGTCGGGTGCATTTGGAGCAACTCAAGCCAGTGCTCGCTGCGCAAAAGCCGGTGTTCATTGACAAACCCATCGCTGGCAACCTGGCAGATACCCTGCGCATTCTCTCGGCAGCAAAAAACGCCAACGTGCCAATGTTCTGCGCGTCGTCGCTGCGTTTCAGCAAAACCACACAAGCCGTTCGCAACGGCTCCATTGGCGAGGTAAAAAGCGCAGAGACTTTCAGCCCCGCGGAGTTGGAGCCAAATCACGTCGATCTTTACTGGTATGGCGTTCATGGATGTGAATCTCTTTTCACCGTCATGGGCACTGGCTGCAAATCTGTCAAGCGCGGCACTACTTCCGACGGCAAAATCGAGGTCACAGGCACCTGGGAGGGAGGCCGCACCGGAATCTTTCGCGAGTCAAATGACAAGGACCGCAAGGGCTACGGAGGAAAAGCAATGGGCGAGAAAGGCGAATCCGCCATAGGAGGTTACGATGGCTACGACCCGCTATTGTTTGAAATCGTGAAGATGTTTCGGAGTGGTCGTGCTCCCGTTAACGCCGACGAAATGCTCGAACTTTATGCGTTCATGGCTGCAGCCGATGAGAGCAAGCGGCGCGGAGGCGCAGAAGTCACGCTCAAGGAAGTGCTCGACAAAGCACGCGCTGAAGTAGCCGCCAATCCTTGATTTATTCCGCTCCGAGGCGCGCACCAAAAATTGACCAACCATTGAAAATGTCCGATTCCAACAAGATCAAGATCGCTCTCGTCGGCGCAGGCATGTTCGGCGGTGATGTTCATCTGCGCACATACGCTGACCTTAAACGTTTCGGCATTTCCAGCCAGCTTGCCCGACTCGGACTTGATCAACACGCACGCGATTTTGCTCAATTAAACTTTGAACTCGTCGCCATCGCGACGCGTTCAAAAGCATCTGCACAACGCACGGCGGCCGCGTTCAACGACTGGACAGGTGCACTTCCACGGATTTATGCCGGCGAAACTCCGTGGTTGGATATTCTCCGAGACTTTCCCGATCTGGATGTCATGGCAGTGGCCACACCGGATAATCTCCACACCCCTGTGATCCTCGCAGCGCTTAAATCTGGCGCGCATGTGATCACAGAAAAGCCAATGTGCCTCGACACTGCTGAGTCCGATCAAATCATCGAACTCGCGCGGAAGAAAGATCGAATCGTAGCCGTGGACATGCACAAGCGTTACGACCCCGACCATCTGCGCGTCCGCAATGATATTGCCAAGCGCATCGGAGAACCACTTTATGGCACGGCTTACCTGGAAGAACCACTCGAGGTTTCAACCAGCACCTTCAAGTGGGTCGAGCAAAGTGATCCTTTCAGCTACGTCGGGCCGCATTGGGTGGATTTGATCTACCACTATTACAAGAGCAAGCCCGTCTCCCTCACTGCCGTCGGGCAGAAAAAACGCCTGGTGCGCGATGGCATCAACGCCTACGACGCCGTGCAGGTGCGCGTGGACTTCGCCAACGGGATGAGCATCAATTTCCACAACAACTGGATCACACCATCCGACTTCGAAGGGCCGGTGAATCAAGGCCACGAAATTGTTGGCGCAGACGGCAAGGTGGAGAGCGACCAGCAATATCGCGGCTTCCGCTGGTGGAACAAAGGCGGTGGCTCGCGCACCAGCAACAACCATTTCACGCGCGACGTCAAACGACCCGACGGCTCACAGGCCTACGTCGGCTATGGTGTGGACAGCATCATCGCCGGGCTGGTCGCAATTTGCAGGATGAAATTCCTGCACGAATCACGCGATACTGTGGCCGCAATTTATCCCACCGCCGAGGAAGCGCGCATCACGGTGGCCATCGTCCATGCCGCGCGGCTCGTGCGCGACTTGAATTTCAAATACCTGAGCGAAGGCAAAGGCGCGCCCGTCACCGCCCGCTTTGGCGATGATGGCATCACCATTGTGGACCCGCATAAGGCTAGCGACGGGAAAGTGTTTCACCGGATTTACGACCGGGCGATTTGAGCCGCAGGATTTCCATCCTGGCGCAATGTCCGGAAGGCTGAGTTGAGGAGCGCATGCAGGATCACCGAAAACATGAACGGCATGAACACCGCGCTACGCCACGACTAACCCAATCCTCGCGCGAAGATTGCGGCGGGCAGGATCGGTGACAGCAGCGCGAGTGTGACGGCGAGAGCCGCCTCCGACCCCGGCATCAGCCCGCGGTAAAAGCGGACGGAGTTTCCCGCTACTGTCTGCGCACGCGGAAATACTTGTTCTCCGGTGTCACCGGCCGCGTGTGCGGACTGGCCGCGCCCGGAATGTCCGCCCACGGGCCGTCCACGGCGGACGCCTCTTCGAGCGTGCCGGCGCAATCCCAGGTCAGTCGGACACTGGCCGGGTCGCCGGGGAGAAGTTCGATGCTGAGCACGCATTCGGGCATGAGCACGATGACATTAAACGAGCAGGTGTTGGTGTTGTTGCACAGGTCTTTGGCGGTGCAGGTGACGAGATTGGTCCCGAGGGTGAAGACGCTGCCGCTCGGCGGATTGCAAACCAGGGACCTCAGGTCGCTCGCGGTGGTGACGTTGAAATCCACCACGGCGTCGCTGCCATTTGGGGCGATGACGATGATGTCCGGGCAGTTGAGGACCGGCGGGGTGAAATCGTAGTGGGTGATGATTTGCCGCGACGCAACGTGGCCCAGGTTGTCCTTCGCCACGACGGCAAAGACCATGTCGTTGTAGTTCGACAAAGCGAAGCCGTCGAACTCCGGAAAGACCTGGCCGGCCATGCGCAACATGTTCGAGGGGTAGAGACCGGTCCAGATTTCCGAGTAGCCCAGCCGAAGGCCCGGGTTGGACAGCGGGCTGATCCTCACGGAGAGGTTCGTGAGCGTCGCGCCACACGACGAAACGGCATTTCCCCAACCGATGAAGCCGAAATTCGTCGAACACATCGGCGGCTCGATGAAGACCTGGATGCAATCCTCCACGCACAGCTTCTCGCCGTCCGCGACGGTCACATCAATGGCCGGTAACTGCGTGGTTGACTCGCCGCCGCCGGGGTCAATGGTCGTGATGGAAGCCGACAACGTGTAAGTGCCTTCGGGGAGGTACATCGTCACGAGTCCTTCATTCGCTGCGGTGGCGGCGGTTTCCGGCCGGCCATAAGCATAGTCGCTCCCGAGATACGAGCGGACCTGGCCTTCGGAATCGAGGCCGGTGAGTCCGCCGCTGGCGACAATGCGCGGGCTGTAAAAGAAAACATGAGGGCAGACACGGGGCGCACACGCGTTCCACATTGTCTGCCCATATGAATACCGACACTGTTGTTTCTACTCCGGCGGTTGCGGCGACGCAACCGGTAACTCACATCAACTCACA
>JABFSR010000273.1 GCA_013140495.1 Verrucomicrobiota bacterium | reverse complement strand
CCGCCCTGCCTTCGAAGAAACCCGGGTACACGCCTACATCGTTCAGTTCCACAGCGATCATCGTCAGTCAACTGGTTCTCAACAAAGGCCTGAACAAGTTGCGTAACCCGGCGCGGACGGTCGTGTTCCAAGAGCACTATGTACTGATGGGCGCGTTCTGGTATGAACCAGAGGGCACAGGCGACACCTACACGCAGTGGCACACATACACAGCCTCCAGTTCAAGCGAGTGGAGCGGAACTCCGCGCGAACATTTCAACAATCTCCATGAGCAGGGCGGCAACCTTGTCTTCTGCGATGGCCATTCCGAGTATAAAAAGAACAAGCAAACCTCCAGTCTGGATTTTGGGCTGGTGGATGCCTCCGGAAACGACTCGCCCTGGCAGCCCACGGAGGCACATTCTCGTGCGCCGTACTTCTATCGGTGATTCAAAATTCTCGCGCCGTAATATGAAACCTTTTTCATCAATATCCATTCTCATCGTCTCCGTTTCATTGTCATGTTTGTCAGGCTGCAACAAGGGAGAAACCAAGACGGACGCCACCCAGCCGTTGCAACAGTCCTTTCAAACGGCTGACCCCGAAGTCAAACAGGCCATTGCCACCGTAAACGCCAATTTGAAAGCAGGGAACTATGCGGAAGCCACAAAGGTATTATCCCCGCTCGTGACCGGTCGCCCCATGACCACCGAGCAAAAACAGGCGGTTGGCATGGCTCTCCAGCAGGTGAATCAAGCCATGGCCGTGAATCCCTCCCTCGACAGCAAGGAGATGTACGAAATGCGCGCCAAGATGTTTCAAGCGGTTCACAGCGGGCCGCGGTTCTAGCCAGAATCATTGCAGGAGGTTTGGCCGGATTTGGATTTGCTTTTTTGCGAGGCGTTGTAACTTGGAGCAATGCATCTGCGTGGAACAAATGAATGATCGGCTGTCACTCTGCCTGAAAACTGCACGGCTGCTGTCGGCTGGGTGTATTATTGTCTTGGGCTTCCCGGTTGTGACAGCCGCGGCCGAGAAGGACAAGGTTGATTTCAATTCGCAAGTCCGCCCAATCATCTCCGCAAAATGTTTCTCCTGTCACGGACCTGACGACCGTTCCCGCAAGGCAAAACTGCGGCTCGATCTGCGCGAACAGGCCACGAAGGAACGGGACGGCACCTTTCAGATCAAACCGGGCGACTTGAAGGACAGTGAAGTCATCCGGCGCATTACGAGCAGCGACCCGGAGGAAATGATGCCGCCACCCAAGGCCGGTCATTCATTGAAGGCGGCAGAAATTGATCTGCTCAAGAAATGGATTCAACAAGGTGCGCCTTATGCCGGTCATTGGGCTTTCTCAAAGCCCGAGCGCCCTGCCCTGCCGAAAGTCAAAAACCGGTCATGGCCGAAGAACCCCATTGATACTTTCATTCTGGCAGGTTTGGAATCCAACAAGCTCAAACCTTCGCCGCCTGCGGATCGTTACGCGCTCATCCGCCGGCTTTCACTGGACCTCATCGGCCTGCCACCTACGCCCGCCGAGGTGGAAGATTTCGTCAATGACAAATCTCCGGGCGCATATGAGAAGGTTGTGGATCGTTTGCTCGCGTCGAGTGCTTACGGCGAAAAGTGGACGCGCCAGTGGATGGACATCGCACGATACGCCGACTCCTACGGCTACGGCCAGGATTCATTGCGACCAAATAATCCCTGGCCATATCGCGACTGGGTCGTCAACGCATTCAATCGCAACATGCCATTTGACCAGTTCACCATCGAGCAAATCGCAGGCGATCTTCTGGATCATCCGACCGAGGAACAACTGGTCGCCACAGCCTTTCATCGCAACACAATGACGAACGTCGAAGGCGGAACGGACGATGAGGAATGGCGGGTGGCCGCGGTGAAGGATCGCGCCAATGTCACGGCCCAGGCGTGGATGGGGTTGACGATGGGTTGCGCACAATGTCACTCGCACAAGTTTGATCCGATCACTCAAAAGGAATACTACCAGTTCTACGCGTTCTTCAATCAAACCGAGGACAACGACCAGCCGGATGAGCGCCCGGTGATGCCCTGGCCTACAAAAGATCAACGGGAGAAAGTGGCGCGACTGAAACAAGACATCGCGGCTTTGGAAAACAAGATTTCGTTGACGGATCCCGCATTGGTTAAGGAGTTCACAGAATGGGAGAAGCTGCATCACTCGGCCGGAACATGGAACGTCGCAGTGCCGCGTGAATTCGAGTCGGCCAAAGGGACGACGTTCACAAAACTTGAAGATCAATCGCTGCTCGCGGGCACGAACTCGCCGGATAAGGACACCTATACACTGAAGTTCGAGTCAAAGTTGAACAAAGCGACCGCGCTCCGCCTTGAAGTTCTCTCTGACGACTCCCTGCCCGCGCACGGACCGGGCCGGACGGAAAGTGGCAAGTTCGTATTGAACGAACTGGGAATTTCTTTCAAGCCGGAAGGCAATCCAATGAAACGCGCCCGGTTTGTCCGGATCGAGCTCCCGGGCAAGGAACGTTACCTGTCTCTTGCCGAAGTGCAGGTGATCAGCGCCGATGAAAACCTGGCGCTCAAAGGCAAGGCGACACAATCGAGTGTGGATTTTGAAGGCGCACCAGAGCGGGCCATTGACGGCAACTCGAACGGAGATTACGAAACGGCAAAATCCACCACGCACACCAAGCTGGAAAATGATCCGTGGTGGGAGGTTGATCTCGGCGAGGAGAAATCTTTGGATTCAATCGTGGTTTGGAATCGAACCGGCGGGGATATCGGTAGCCGGCTGGCAAATTTCCGTTTGCTGACTTTTGACGGCGCTCGAAAGCCTGTCTGGACCACACAAGTCTCTGACGCGCCAAACCCCAGTACGACCTTGAAACCCGACGACACTCTGGTGGTGATCAAGCGCGCAACGGCCACGTTCAACCAGAGCGGTTTTGAAGTGGCGAAGCTCACGGAAAAGAATTCCAAGTCGAAAGAAGGCTGGGCCATCGGTGGCAACGACGCTAAAACGCAAACGGCCGTTTTTGAATTCTCCGAGCCGTTGCCACCCGGCGAATTGACGATCAAGCTCGTGCAGAACTTTGGCGAACGACACACACTTGGAAGATTCCGCCTGGCGCTGACGGAATCTACGTTGCCACCAATCGCAACCCCGGCCAGCGTGGATTCACTGTTGGCCATCACGCCGGAAAAAAGATCGGCCGGTCAATCGAAGGAACTGCTGCAATGGTTCCAACAATACGCCATCACCACGGCGGACATTCATCGGCAGATTGAACCGGTACAAAAAGAACTCGATTCCATCAAGCCGTCACAGTTGCCGATCATGCGCGACTTTGCGGCGGACAAACAGCGCATCACCCGTTTTTTGAACAAGGGCAATTACCTTGAACCGGGTGATGAACTGACCCCCGGCATTCCGGCGGCGTTTCATGCGTGGCCCGCTGCTGCGCCGACGAACCGGCTGGGCGTCGCACGATGGTTGATGAATCCGGAGAATCCGCTGACGGCGCGCGTCACCGCCAACCGGCTCTGGGCGCAGACGTTCGGGCTCGGTATTGTCGAGACCGAGGAAGATTTCGGCACGCAAGGCTCATTGCCAAGCAATCCCGAATTGCTCGACTGGCTCGCGGTGGAGTTGCGAGACGGCGGTTGGAACATCAAGAAGTTTTTGAAAACGCTCGTAATGAGCGCGACGTACCAGCAGACGGCAAAGGTCACTCCGGAACTTTTGCAGAAGGACCCGCGCAACCGGATGCTCTCCCGCGCACCACGACACAGGCTGGAAGCGGAAATCATCCGGGATCAGGCTCTGGCGTTGAGCGGGCTGTTGAGCCACAAGATCGGCGGGCCGAGCGTGTATCCGCCCCAACCGGATGGTTTGTGGCGCGTGGCGTTCGACGGTGCGCGCTCTTATCCCACGAGCACAGGAGAGGATCGTTATCGGCGTGGCATCTACACCGTATGGCGACGGACTGTGCCGTATCCGAGCATGGCGACATTCGATGCACCCAGTCGCGAAGGCTGCACCTTCAGACGTCTGCCAACCAACACACCGCTGCAAGCCTATGTTACGCTCAACGACCCGGTCTTTGTTGAGGCTGCACAGGCGTTGGGACGCCGGTTGGTTTCGGAGGGTGGTGCGACGACGGAAGAAAGAATCCGCTTTGGATTGAACCTCGTTCTATCCCGACCGGCAACGCAATCACAAATTGACGAACTCAAGAAACTGTTTGAGTCCGAACTCACCCATTACCGCGGCGCCGGCAAGGATGCAGAAAAGCTCGCAACGGAACCGCTCGGCCCATTGCCAGCAGGTCTGAACGCAGACGAAGCTGCGGCCTGGACTGTGGTGGCGAATGTCTTGTTGAATCTGGATGGCGTCCTGATGAAAGGTTGAAGCCCGGCACGAATTATATGGAATCACTGAATCTTCGACTGACCAATGCACGCGCGCTGACGCGCCGGCATTTCTTCGCGCGTACTGGTCTGGGTGTTGGCGGGCTCGCGTTGGGTGGATTGCTCGCACGTGACGGCTTTGGTGCTTCGCCAAAAGCACAGACTGCTGCCGGCCCGCTCGCCGTCAAACCTTCAATGATTCCTGCCCGCGCCAAGTCAATCATTTACCTGCACATGGCTGGCGCTCCTCCGTCGTTGGACCTGTTTGATTACAAACCCAAGCTGAATGAACTGAACATGCAGCCATGCCCGGACTCATTGTTCCAGGGCAAACGCTTTGCATTCATCAAAGGCACGCCCAAGATGCTCGGCTCGCCGCACAAATTTCATCAGCACGGCCAGAGCGGTGCATGGGTCAGCGAAGTTTTGCCTCACCTGTCCGAAATCATGGATGACGTATGCGTGGTGAAGTCGTGCTTCACGGATCAGTTCAATCACGCACCGGCGGAGCTTTTTCTGTTCACCGGCCTTCAACGCCCCGGCAACGCCTCGCTCGGATCGTGGGTTACTTATGGCCTGGGCAGTGAGAATCAAAACCTGCCCGGCTTCATTGTGCTTTCGAGCGGCGGCACGGACCCAAGCGGCGGCAAAGGGCTTTGGGGCAGTGGGTTTTTGCCGGGCGTTTATCAGGGCGTTCAATGCCGCACCTCTGGCGAGCCAATTCTATACGCGAACGATCCATCCGGCATGGACCGCACCAGTCGGCGCCGCAGTCTCGATGCGCTGCGAAATCTGAATGAAGCCGAGGCGAAACTTTACGGCGATCCGGAAACGATCACCCGCATCGAACAATACGAGCTCGCGTATCGGATGCAGATCAGCGTACCGGAGATTTTTGATATTTCCAAGGAACCGGCTGCCATCCGCGAACTATACGGTGCAAAGCCCGGCGAGGGCGGATTTGCCAACAATTGTCTTTTGGCCCGCCGGCTGGTCGAGAAGGGTGTAAGAATGGTGCAGCTCTTCGATTGGGGCTGGGACATGCACGGCACCGCCAAGGACAATGATCTCGTCACCGGCCTTCCAAAAAAATGCAAGGACGTGGATCAGGCCACCGCCGCCCTCATCATAGACTTGAAACAACGCGGCCTGCTCGACCAGACACTGGTGGTTTGGGGCGGTGAATTTGGCCGGACTCCGATGAACGAGGCTCGCAACGGTTCAACCTTTCTGGGCCGTGACCATCATCCCAATTGTTTCACAATGTTGATGGCTGGAGGAGGCATCAAACCCGGCATCTCGTACGGCGAAACCGATGAATTCGGCTACAACGTGGTCAAGGACAAGGTCAGCGTGCGCGATTTGCAGGAGACAATTCTTCATCAACTCGGCCTCGATGCCCATCGCTTCACCTTCCCTTACCTCGGATTGAACCAACGGTTGATCGGTCCGACGGAAGAGGCGCAGTTGATCAAGGGGATATTGAGTTAACCCAACGATCCGGCGACAGGCGTTATAAAAATGTCCGCCCTCTCATGGCCGCATGCCAGCTCTGGGATTCGAGTTGCGGGATCCCATGCTTCGGGGCACGGCAAGCGATTGCAGCATCAACACCGAATCCACATAGCGTTTGTTGAGCACCCGCATGCGGCCCACCAGAATCTGGCCGAGCGAATGGAGAAACGGCTCTGCGAGGGAGGGTGCTTCCTGTCGCAGCTTTGCGAAGGACGCGGTGGAAATCTTCAGCAGGGTGCTGCGGTCGTTCGCGACCACATCGGCAGAACGGGGGCCTTCATCCAAAAGCGAAATCTCGCCAAAAAAGTCGCCTGCTTTCAAGGTCGCCAGAATGGATTCCTTCCCGTGTCGCATCACCCGCACGCGCAATTCCCCCTCGAGAATCAGGAACATGGCATCCCCACGATCACCTTCACGCACTGCAACGGTCATCGAATCCAGCGTCAGGATTTCCATGTAGCGGATGAACGCGTGAAGTTGATTGTCGTTCAAACCTGAAAGCACCCGGATGCGGAGCATCACGTCCGGGTTTACACCCGCTTTGATGGCGCCGACAAGATGACCGGGGCGGCCTTGCGACGGATCGAAAAGCAGTTTGAGCTCCTCCAAGTTTGCCGCTTGTGACCAGGTGCCCCGGCGCTCACAATAAATCCAGCATTCCGGTGTGATGCGTTTCTGGCGCACCCAATCCACCAGGGTCAACAGGTCAATGGGGCCGTAGATGATTTTTTCCGTGCCCCAAACCTGATAGGCCGATGTGTCTTTCTTGTTCTTCATCGCGTGTCCTTCTGTGTGCAGTCAGCTTGGACGCCAGGATGATTCAAAGCAATTATTTCTGAGTCGAATTTTTGCCGGTTTTGGGATGGAAATACAGGGACCGGCTGAACAGTGAACGTGCCTACATCAGCAGTTCCCGCAGTTGTGGTACGGACGCGCTGCCTGTCGTGCCGAGTTGATGCACCACAATGGATGCAGCCAGATTCGCAAGCTCCATGGCCTCACGCAATGACGCGCCAGCGGCGAGTGCTGCAACGAGATTCGCCGAGACCGAGTCGCCCGCTCCGACAACGTCAATCTCGCCGCGAATTGGAAGTGACGGTACGTGATCAGATTGTCCGTCTGGCAACGCACCAACAATGCCCCGCTCCGCGAGGGTCACGAATACTGGCCGATCATTCTGACGCGCCAGCCCGACCGCGACCGCAGCAATATCAGACAACGCGGAAGATGGTTTCGTCCCTGTGAGCGCGGCCAGTTCCGCGGCGTTCATCTTGAAGACCACCGGGGGAAAGCCGCGCAGACTGTGCCGGTTGTCGGCAAGGATCAATCGTTCCGGTTTGCCCTTTGAAATTGTCCCGAGTGTTTGCAGCACGCGGGATGTCAGCACTCCGGTCTCCGGCTCGTCCACCTGCCCCATCAACGTGATGGCATCCACGGCATTCGCAGCCGCAGTCACCGCCACGCTCAATTTCTCCGACAAGGCCGCAGGTGTCGGTGTCCAGTTCTTCTGGTCGAAACGGTTGAGTTCTCGCGGCGACTTGCCCTTCTCCAGAATGAGCGGCTTGCAGTAAGTGAACGTATGTCGGTCGCGTGTTTGAATGAAGTGATCCAGACGCACGCCCGGCTTTGCGGCAAGCGCACGGCAAAGTTCGTAGCCCTCGCCGTCTTCTCCCGCAAATCCCACCGGGAAGATCGTCCCCACCCCCAGCGCGATGAGATTGTTCAGGACAGTCCCTGCTCCGCCAGGTTGGGCGCGAACGTTTGCCACGTTATAGACGGACAGTCCCGTCTCGATCGAGATTTCCGCCCGCGAAGGATCAATCTCCAGATAGCGATCCAGACAGAAATCACCGATCACAGCGACACGCAGGCCGGAGTATTTCCTGGTGATAACCTCAAAGCGTTCCGCATTCATGGAACTCAACCTTGGAAAATGCGATCCAGCAATTTCGCGGCATCGCGATAGTCGGGAATCACCACATCCGCACCGACACCCAAAAGACGTTGACGCTTCCACTCATCAAAGCGACCCGAACCGTTGTTGGCTTCATCGCTCGCGACAGCCACTGCGAGACCTCCCACCTCCTTGGTATTCTGAATCTCCACGTACCCATCGCCGAACGAAAGCAATTGAGCACCCGGAATTGTGTTCTCGCGAAGTATCCGCTCAATCACCATCTTCTTGGAGAAGTTCTTGTAGTTGTCCTGGGCACCGTAAATATGCCGCCCGAAATAAGGTGTCAGGCCCAGCAACTCTGCCTCGGCTTTCACGAACTGTTCATCCGTGCCGCTCGCCAGATAAACCGTCAGGTTACGTTTCTTGAGAAGATCGAGAAGCGTGCGCGTTCCGAACACCGTAAGATCATCCTGACGAAGCTTGCCGCTGCGCAGACCGTCCGTGCGATGGCTGATGCGTTCCTCCAGACGACGCAAGTATTCATGCTTGTACCACAGCGGCTCCTTAGGATTGCCGCCGCGCTCCTTGATGCGGTCGGCAAGCTGGATCATTTGATAGATCGTCTGCTTGCCGTTCAATCTCATGATGTCGTCATGACAAAGCTGCTTGCGGGCAGCCTCAGATTCGCCCGGCAACGCAGGCAGCATCTCGACAAACATCGGGACCATGATATCTGGCCAGCCTTCGCGAATGATCGAAAGCGTTCCGTCGAAATCAAAAAGAACGTGGCTGATCTCTGGGCGTGGCGCAAAGGCCGGCGTAAATTCAACCAACCCGCTGAATCCATTGGAGGTGCTCATACTTATTTGGCGAGATCAGGCTGTTCCATGAACGCGTAGCAGGCAATGTGGCAGATGCCCATGTGAGCGTCTTCCACCCGGCCGTAGTGCGTGTCGTTGACAACGATCACCTGCTCGGAGATTTCCGCCAGACGACCGCGCTTGGCCCCGACCAATGCCACCGTGCGAAGACCGTTCTGTTTGGCCCACTCAAAAGCCTTCACGAGATTCGGTGAATTGCCGCTCACGCTCATGGTGATGACCAGGTCACCGGCCTTGCCGTAGTTCCGCAACTGCCGGACAAACACGTCATCGTAGCTGTAGTCGTTGCCCAGGGCTGTCATCCAACTCACGTTGTCGTTGAGCGAGAGAATGCGAAAACTCTTCCCCACCTTGTCCGACGAACCTTTGCCGAGGTCGGTGGCAAAATGCGAGGCGTTTGCGGCGCTGCCACCGTTGCCGAAGACAAATATCTGGCGATCATTCTTGAGCGCGTCGCGCAACTTATCCACGAGTTGGGTCACGCCTTCAGTTGGGATTGAATCGAGCGCGGCCTTTTCCGCCCGAACATAATCAGAAATCCATTGTTTCATTGGGCGGGCATGATACCAATCAAACGTCGCCTGTCATGGAAATTTTCCCCGTCTCTGCTCCGTGAGTGACATTACTTGTCCTGTCGCCCAAGCAACAACGCTCAATCACAAAACCCGGCAATGTGGCTTGAACAGAATTTCACCACGGATCAGGACCAATCTTCCTGGTGGAAGTCCGCTGGGCTAGCCACCACACGTCACGGTTGTTCGCAAAACGCCCGTCATCCAATCGGCTGTAATCCGTGATCTGGGCGTCGAGGCCAAGCCTGCCCGCGCGTGGTTTCTCAACCCACTTGCGCGTCTCGGCATGCCCATCGAGATAAGAGAATGCGCCTGCACCGCCATGAAATGCCGCTGGGTAATCCACCCAGCCTTGTTGAGCCGTCGCCGCGAAGCTGTCTGGAATACGGTGGCCGAATCCACCGTCGTTGATGCTGGCGGGATGTTCATCGGTGAACACCCAGATCTGGGTCGGGTGCGGCACGTCGCTGTCCTTGCCAAACACGCGCCACCTTCCACCGCGATTGCCAGGAAAAACTCCCACCTGCTGGGAATCAAGCCAGTAGCCCATCGTGGCCTGTCCATCGGACCAACTGCCCACCGCCTGACTGGCAGACACGCTCCGGATGCGACGCACCTTCACTCCGCCTGGACGCACCACGGTGGTCCAGTCCCCGGGGCACTGATATATTCCGACGTTGACCGTATACGGTCCAAGCACGGCGGTCTTCGGGTTGAGCAAGGTTTGCGGGTCCCAGTTCGACGGATTGTTGCCATCCAAATCCACCGAACCGCGCACCCAACCGTCGCCGCCGTAGGTGTTGGGCATGTACCTGCCGGCATTGTCATCGGCGTAAAGGCGAAACGCCAACTGAAGCTGGCGCATGTCGTTCATGCACTGCGTGGCCTGGGCCTTGGCCTTCGCTTTTGAAAGCGCGGGCAGGAGCATTCCCGCCAGGATGGCGATGATGGCAATCACGACCAGCAGCTCGATCAAAGTGAACCCGTAAGAACGGCGCGACTCAACCGGACGGCAGGCAGGTGCAGAAGCGGAAAACTCGGATCTTTGACACACCTCCGAAACTCTTCGCAGCAATCCGGCAGACCTCGCCAGGTCGCGGTTGGCCGGAAGCCTCTTTTCGGAAGGGGTCATGCTCGCGAGGCTAGTTTGCGTGAAATGGATGTCAAGTGGTGAAAGACCTCTGAACCACCGACTCTGTGCATCTTATAGAAGACTTGCTGCACCGATGCGCGAAATCATCCAAAGATTTGCGCCACCAGCCTCAGAAATACCAGTGCTCAATGCCCTGATTGAACCAGAAGCAGCGCCCCCACTGGTACGGCATCTTCCACCAAACCCGCGAGCCTAATTTCCGGGCCGGGTTGAAATGCTTCCATCACAAAACCGGGAAGCGCCGCCTGGACTGACGCGCGAAGCGGTTCGCCCACGGCAGACAATCCACCGCCAATGATGATGACTTGCGGATGAAACAAATGGACCACGTGCGAAAGCCCCAACGCCAGGTCCTCGCCAATCTCACTTAGGATTCTCTTCGCTGCCGCGTCCCCCTGCCCTAATGCCGCACCCAGATGACGGGCTTCACCGCGTGCTTCATTGGCAGCCAGTCGCGCCAGCACGCTCGACGGCTCCTTGCCTTTCAATTCGCGGATGCGACCATCCACAGCCCAGCCGGAACAGCGCGATTCAATCGTCGTGCCTTTGCGATCAAGTCTCAGATGGCCAATCTCAGCTTCGCCCGGAATTGCGCCGTGATAAATCCTGCCATCAGTCACCAGACCTCCGCCCACACCACTGCCGAGGGTCACATAGCACACAGGGTTCAAACCAACGCCTGCCCCACGCAGTGCCTCGCCCAGCGCGGCCACATTCGCGTCGTTGTCAACGAAGACATCTTTGCCGGTCTGCGACCGCAGCCATTCCGCCAGAGGAAAGCCTGACCAACCTGCGAGGTGATGGGATCGGTTGATTCTGCCAGTCCGCCAATCCATCGGCCCGCCAAAACCAACGCCGACACCTTCGATTCTATTGTCGCCAATCAACTCGGGAATCGTCGTCTCAATCTGTCTGCGGATTCCTTCCGCGCCAAGGGCCACGTTTACCGTGAGACGGCGGCGCGAGTGAATGGTGCCCGAGGCATCGCCCAGGACAAGCTGCAGCTTCGTGCCGCCGATTTCGATGCCGATCCGGAGATTCGAGTTAGACATGCGACCGGTATTTTTTCGGTTTCACTGCATTTGCCAATCACTTTCAACAGCGCAGGGACGCTTACTGGGTTTTCTCCGGCTTCAACAGTTCGGCGAGGTTGTAGTGAGTGTAACGTGCGTGCGCCGCGGGATTCTTGGAATCCGCAATGGCCACCCAAAAGTCGAGCGACTCCGGTTCAAACAAAACCGAATGGATGTTCGATGTCATGCACACCGGACGCTTCATCAGGTCGCGTGCGCTTTCCGCGTCAAACTTCCCATGACCGGTCTTCACGCGGCGGGCCAGTTCTTCATAGCGATCTCCGGCAGACATCAACACGGAATCTTGAATGCCGTGCGGCAACATCGGATGGGTCTCTCCGGGCTTGATGACTTCGAACTTGGTCGGCGTCGCAGCAATGCCCACCGCGCTTTTGGTCTTCGCATCGGCGATCACGTAATAGTATTCGCAGGTGCGCGGCCCCTTGCGCATGATCGCAACAGCTTCATCCAATGTGTTCGCCTTCTCCATCACTTCACGCACCAGTTGAGCCATCGGCTTGCCGTCCCAGTTGCCTTCGCCGCGCCCTCCCATTTCACCGATTGAAATATGCTTTTCGTTCATGGCTGTCACCGAACCTACAAAGCCGGCATAGCTGATGTTGACCCATGCGTTGCCCTGGTCAGGCTGCATCACGATCACCATGGCGTTCTGCTCAAGACCAAGACCGCGGATGTAATCGAGGATGCGACCGTGATACATCTTTCCGCCCTCGGTCGCTTTTCCGAACAATGCAAAACCGCTGCAATGAAAAAGCTCGGGAAAGAAATTCGCCACGCGTAACTCCTCCCTGGGCAGGCCCGCCGCCAATGCCATCGAATCCATTTCGCGAACATAGCGCGGGTCGGTATAGGGCATGAGGCGGGTTTGCGCGGACTCAATCTCGCCAAAGAACCAGCGCCCCTTCTCAAATGAACTTCCCACGCCCACTCCAAACAACATGTGCTCCACAAGATCGGCGATTTCCTTTTTCAACAACGTGCCGTGCTGCCGGCCCATCTCCTCCGGTGTGCCCTTGAGATGAAGCACGCGCGTGCCATCTATCATCTCCAGCCGTCCGTCGCCTTCCCGGGCCAGCACTCGTCGCTCGCCGGTGGCCGGTCCCAACGTCGGTATCTTCTGCCCGAGCATCGCCAGGGAAACTTCGAGGAAACGAGAGACATGGGACTGCGCCACCGTTTCAACCACTTCCCCTGCACCCGCCTTCAACTGCCATTTCTCCGCCGGCCACGCTGCGACGAATTGAGGCTTTTGAAGTTCCACTTCCACATCCGTTTTGCCCTGACGATAGGAAACCCGCGTGAGCAATGAATCGCTCTCCCGAATCCAGACCTGGATCGTCGCATCCGGCAATTTGAACGCCTCAATCGCTTCTGGCATCAGGGTCGCCTTGATCACGCGACACGCACTGCCGCCAATGGATTCATTCGGCAAGGCCACAAGCTTCATCAGCATGGGCACGATCGCCAGTTGATCCTTGTCCACCGGAAGTTTGATGGGCGCAAGAACGCTGTTATCCTTTGAGTCGGGCACATTTGAGAACCGGGCCACGCCAGGCTTTCCCACGACTCCGAACCTTTTGCCCGCAGCGTAAACCCAAAGTTCCTGGACGTTGCGGCCGAGCACAAAATCCTCCCCCTCCCACTTGGCGGCAACGCGCACATGATCCGGTGACTGGAATGCCAGCGCGATTTCCCGCCCGACCAGTTCCTTGGGCAGTCCATCCGCCTTGAGTATCTTCAACGTGGTGGTAAACGTGCGCGGTGCAGCGTCCGCAGGAGGATTTACAATCTCGACGAGTTGGTTCAGGGCTTTCGTGAAAACCTGAACCGTGTTGGTGTCCTGCGCGAAGATTGGATGCAGGCAGAGCAGTGACAACGAGAGAACTAGTGAGAACGAGTGACGAATAATTTTCATGATCTTGTCGGTGATAGACTGCCGCAGCCGCAGGCGGCTGTCACCAGCAAAACCGTACACGCACCCACGGAGTCACGCACCTTGTGATTGTTTTGCAAACACTTTGAGCTTTGATTTCCTTCGCTCCGGCTTACGCTCGCGCGATGAAAAAAGTCCTCCAGATTCTTTGGCGACTCTCGATGGGGCTGGCCGTGGTCGTCATCGTATTGTTGCTGGTGAGTCTGTGCGGAGTGGATTACAAGCCCTACCTCCGCGAACCGTACTATGTTGAAACTGCGGCCCGATTGAACGCGAGCGTGGCCACCAACACAATCGTCCACGGTGAACTGGCGGCGGGTTTTGGTCGCGCGCTGCTGACTCCCACGATCAATGCCGCGTCAGACGATCCCGCCAAAGGCCAGTTCCGTTCGCTGCCAATGGCTGGCTACGGCAACCGCAGAGGAAAACCTGCCACCGGTGTCCACGACGATCTCCATGTCAAGGCAGTTGCCTTGCGCGTCGGAGACCGGCTCGGCGTCATGCTCGGCGCGGATGCTTTGATCATCCCGCCAGAAATCACCGAACTCGCGATGCGACGCATCGAATCGGAGTTGAAGCTGTCGCGCGAGCAAATTTATCTCAGCGCCACACACACTCATTGCAGCCTCGGCGGTTGGGGCGAGGGCATGGTGGCGGAAGCATTCGCCGGCGGCTTTCAACCCGGCTCGCGCGTCTGGTTTGCCGACCGCATCGTCAGCGCGGTTCGCGACGCCATCGCGGATCTCAAGCCAGCGGCGTTTGGCCGTGGTTCATTTGCCGCACCAGAATTCGTCAGAAATCGCCTGGTGGGAGATTTGGGAAAGGTGGACCCGGAGTTCAGCTATCTTGTGGTGAAACAAAATGATGGAAAGGTTGCTGTGCTCGGTAGTTTCTCAGCGCACGCGACCGTCCTCGGAGGCGACATAATGCATTTCAGCGCCGATTACCCGGGTTGCTGGGAGCGTGCGGTCGAGCAAGCCACTGGTGGAACGGCGGTATTTCTTGCGGGAGGCATTGGCAGCCATGGTCCTGTCTCTGGCGGAAAAGGTTTTGCCGGTGCCGAGCGCATGGGCCAGGCACTCGCGCAGTCCCTGCTTGATCAACTGCCAAAAACTCCGCTCACGAACGCGATCAGCTTTGGGATGCTGGGTCTGGATTTGTCCATGCCGCCACTCAACGTGCGGGTCACCGACGGGCTACGACTGCGACCGTGGCTGGCTCAGAAATTGATGCCGGTGAAAAAGCAAACATTCATCCAGGCGTTCCGGCTCGACGATTCCGTGTGGATTTCCACTCCGTGCGACTTCAGCGGTGAGCTGGCGCTGGGCATCAAGGATCTTCTTCAGGTTCGCGGCAGACACGCAGTTGTCACCAGCTTCAACGGCGACTATATCGGCTATGTGATATGCCCGAAATATTATCACATGGATGGCTACGAGCCGAGGACGATGTCATTCTTTGGGCCGAACGTGCCTGACTATTTTGACGAGTTCATCCGCAAGATGGCGCTCGAACTCGCGACCAAGTAATCATCCACGAACAGATCATGCGTAGCCTGATGAGAATTCTCTGCGTTGCAGCATTGGCGGTTGCCTTTCAATCGGCCAGCGCCACCGACTTCGCCCTGTCCCGTTACGTTGACACCTGGCTGCGGCACCCGGTTTATGGTGATCCATCGTTCGATGCCTTCGAGCGTGTGCCGGGCAATCCAATCCACCGAGGAACACCTCCGTTTGAGTGGCCGGTGAATGGATTTCTCTTTCACGATCCTGTCAGCGGCAATCATTACATATACGTTGGTGATTACACCTTGGGTTACGGCGGAAAACCGAGTCGCTGCGTTCTCTACCGCTCGACTGATGGTGCGCAGACGTGGACAAATCTCGGCGTTGTGTTGAAGGGTGATCCGGCGCTGTTCGACAAGGACGGTCACACGCCGGACGTGAGTGTTGTCTATGACCAAGGGCGTTACCACATGGTCTATGACTGGGGTGAACTGAACTTCAACGCGGAAGGCGGGCTGGCCTACGCGTGGTCTGAAAAGCCGGAAGGCCCGTGGCATCGCGCAACGCAACCGATCACGAGGAACACGACACTGCCCAAACTTCTAGACCGTTATCAACGGACCTATGCGGCGACGTTAATCAAGCGTTCGCACGACTGGCTGATCGTCGCCATGATGGACTTCGCGCCGAATGCGTGGGCATTGTTCACGATGACCGCAAAGCAACCGGAAGGGCCGTGGTCCGAGCGACAACTGGTCCGCCATGTGGAGCGCGATGAATTTCATCCACCGCTGATGGAGTTCTATCCATCTTTCGCACACAAGGGATTCCTGTACGTGCCGGCAACCTCTGTGGCATTGAACCGCAATTTCAATTTGCTGTTCCAAGTTCCACTGGAACGCGCCACCGAACCGGACGCGTGGAGGATCGCGCAACACGGCTCACTCTGGCACAGCGAAGATGTGGAGCACGAAAGCCATGGTCTGTGGGGGCAAACCATCTCCGGCAGTGTGGATGCGAATGGCACGCTGCGGGCCATGTTCAATAGTCGCGATGCGCGGGGCATGGGTACGGTGAATCTGGCGCGACGCTCCTGGAAACAACCGTTGCGCGAACGCGGCTTTGTATTGAGCGGTCACCAAGGTCCGAGCTTCACCTGTCTGCGCGAAACTTTCCGACAATTCAACCTGGATGCAACGCTGCGCCTGCGCGGCACGGCGTCGCTGATCTGGGATTATCGCGGCGCACTTGGGCCCAACCTGCCGCAGTCCGATGCGACGCTGCATCCCCTGGCCAAGACGCGCTTCCAAGCTGTTCAACTTTCACCAGCAGGCTGGCAGGTCATCCGAGTTAATGCAGAAGGCAAATCCACGACGCTGGCCTCCGGCGCGGCGACGAACCACCCAACGTGGCGAATCCATCTGCAACGCAAACCCGACGGCAGCGTGGTGTTTCGGAGCGACGGAAAAGAACTTTGGAGCGGCCCACCGGATGCAAACGTCGCCAAGGATGATCCGGGAGCGATTGGCCTATGGGTGGAAGCGCACTCGCATCTGACCGCGGAGGAATTTCAAATTGATGGCAAACCGCTGCCCGCGAAGTTGAGTTATCTCGGGATGGAAGCCCTGCTTGGGGCCGGTGAGAATCTGGCTAACTGGCAGGAGCGCTCCGGCCCGGAGTTCCGTTATGGCATTGGTCTGGTCTCAAAACAATCCCAAGCTCGGGTAAAATGGAATGTCACGGGCACCCGCCTGACCTTGTGGAGTCCGCGCGGCCCGGACTTTGGCGAAGCGGAAATTCGAGTGAATGGTGAAAGACTGGCAGTGGTGAATCTTCACTCCGAGAAAACTGAACCCTCCAGGCCAATCTGGAGCAGCAAGAAATTGCGGGGTTCTTTTCACGGCGTGGTGTTGCAAGCCCGGACGGGTCAGTTGCCGGTGGATTGCCTGCAAGCCGAGGATTAGAGTTCTCAACGAACACCAGCGATGAACGAAAAACAGGACGCTCAAACAGCAGAAAAGCCCAAGGTAAAAAAACGCGGCTGCCTGTTTCGTATCTGCCGGGTGTTGGTTGTCCTGTTCCTGGCGTTGGTGACGTTGATTTATTTTGTTTACCTGCTGCCGTTTTGGGGCATCCCGTTCAACAAGTCGCGCCACGGACGCGTGCCAATCACGCCACCGTGGGCGCTCGAATGCTGGCTCTGGGAAGACGACGTCAACAACGCCGCCTTCGTGAAGGAGTTGCTGGAAGGTTATGCGAAGCATGATTTCCCGGTGCGGACGATCCTCATTGATAGCCCGTGGAGCTGGCGCTACAACGATTTCAAAGTGGACGAGGACCGCTACCCCGAGCCGGAGAAATTTTTCCACGGACTGCAAGACCAGGGTTATCGCGTGGTGCTGTGGATGACCTGCATGGTGGACAGCTACAGCAAGGACACCAAGGCTGCCGAGTCCAAAGATTTTTACGACGAAGCGCACACCAACGGCTTTCTCGCTGCTGGCGCGCAAATGAAATGGTGGAAGGGCAAGGGCGGATTCATTGACTACTCAAACCCCAAAGCCATGAAATGGTGGCACGGCCTTCAACAACAGGTGCTCGACTGGGGCGTGGATGGATGGAAGCTCGACGGCTGCGACACGTTCTTTTCAGGCCGTGTTGGAAAACTTCCCGTGCCGTTCAATCGCACTTATTCCGGCTGGATGACCACGCGCCAGTATATGGATCACTTCGCTCGCGGTGAATATCAGCACGGCCTCACGCAAAATTCCGAATTCGTCACGCTGATCCGCGCGCTCGATCAGCCTTGGAGTCATCCAGAGGGTTTCGCACCGCTTGATGCCGCGCCTGTGACTTGGGTTGGCGACAACCGGCACACCTGGAATTACAAGGACCGGGGCATCGAAGGAGCCATCAGCGATATCCTGGGCAGCGCTCGGCTCGGCTATTGTGTCATTGGCAGCGATGTGGCCGGCTACCATGGTCGCAGCAACCCGGATGACGTCGGCCCGGCCACGGCGGCGCTCTTGTCCAACTGGAAACCGAAGACAGTGGCCCCAACTCCCGCCAGCACAGAGTTCGGCACTGCGGCGGACAAGGATGAGATCGCGCCGAACATTTATATTCGTTGGGCGGAATTCTCGACATTCTGCGGTCTTTTCCTGAACGGCGGTCACGGCGAGCGCCGGATGTGGAAGCGCACGCAACCAGAGCTGGAGATCGTCCGCAAGTTTTCATGGCTGCACACAGAACTTGTGCCCTACACGTATTCGCACGTGGTCGCCTGCCACAATGGTGGCCCGCCGCTCATGCGACCGATGGCCGATGGCAAGTTTCAATATTTGTTTGGCGACGATTTCCTGGTCGCGCCGATTCACGAAGACAAACTCACGCGCACCGTGTCGTTGCCGACAGGAGGTTGGCGCTATCTGTTTGACGACCGCGAACTTCTCCAAGGCCCGCAGCAACTCACACGCGATTACCCACTAGATGAATTCCCGGTTTTTGTGCGCGATGGTGCTGTTGTGCCACTGAAGGTAACGCGAGCCTACACTGGATTTGGGGACAAGGAATCTGAAGGCTTCACAACGTGGCTTGTTTATCCGAACGGCAAGAGTGAGTTCACCCTGTGGAATCCAGAAACACATCCGAAGCTTGAATCCACCACCGTGAAAGTGGATTCCGGCGGTTCGTTGAAAATTGAGTTCTCAGGCAAACATGCGCCTCACATTCTCCGTATCCTGTCGAAGACCAAACCCGTAAGCATCACGCTCGACGGCCAGAACCTGCCCGAAGGCGACGCGTGGAAGTTTGAACCCGGAACCCGGAAGATCATCATCAAGACCCGCGACTACGCGCACGGCACTTATCTGATTACGCGGCCTTGAGGGCTTGCGGCGTCTTGGACTGCGCCAGCAAAGCGCGGCTACGACGGCGATCAGCCCGGTCCTCAAGAAATGTTTCGCCCATGCACGCGCAGCAGCCGTTGGATTGCATCTTCAATCACTGGCTTGCTAACGCCCCAAAAACCAATCCTCCCAGCAAACCAGACTCTCCTTATACGTTTCCGAATCTCAGAATCAGGCTTTTTGTCAATCAAATCGTAGTTCAACCTCGTTACCGCCTGCACATAGCTCAATAGCCATCTGGATTCAAACGCCCACTTACGATCAATCTGTTCGAGTTGTTGTTCATTCACGAACTGATCAAGGAATGGCAAGGCATACGAGGAAAGAATGTTGCAAATCTGCGCACCGAACTGACGGATATCTTCCTCTCGGTTTACCGTCCACCAAAAGTCTTCTTTCTTGGGCATCAGACCACCTATACGGTTCCCTGTAACTCCATACCATTTCTGATGTGGTATGTCGTCGTTATACCAAGCAGGACGCCGCTTCCAGACTGCGAAAACCTCGAACGTGAACTTGGAAGTTTCGGATGTCGAAGACTGGGAGTTCTGAAAGAAGATGCTGTGACATGATTTCCCATCTGCAAGCATTCTTTGAAAATCACTACCTGACCGCTTAAATCCGAGCGGAGTCAAGAACGCTTCAACCTCTCCCATGACCTTTTGGAAAACACTTTGAGCGGGTTTCATGTCTGTCAAATTAGTCGTGGATACAGTTGTCACTTCCCGGCCATCGCTTGGATTTCCTCAGCGGTCAACGCGCGGGCGAACATGGCGAAATCGGAAAACTTCGCCGCGAGAAATTCATTTCCGCTGAAGTGCGGATTGCCGCCCAGCGCACAATCCCTGGCCAGTGTAGTGGTAAACTCCGGTGCGCCACAGGAGCCGATAGACTTGCCATCAACGAACAAGGTCAACGTGCCGCCGCGTTTGACCGCAGCCACATGATACCAACGTCCGGATTCCAATGGCACGCCGGGTGTTGAAAAGAATCCGCCGGATTCGATACGCGCTGTTACTTTTCCTCCGTCCACCATCAACCGAAGCGGATCATCCATGCCAGCAGCCCAGCCACTGAATATCTGACCGGCACGTTTGCCCTGTGATTCGTGCAGGCGCACGCGCACTGCAACCGTGAAATCCTCCTCCGGCCAGCCAGGCACAGCATAAACAAGCATCTGGTCGCGTCCGTTGACCTCCGTGCCATCCGCATCGCGGGCGGAGTGAGCCGCCGACTTGAGTTCACCAAACTGGGGCGCTGCGTCGCCGCGCAAAGAGTGCGTGATGATTTCACCGTCCGGGCCGGGCTTGGGATCCGGCGGCCATACCTGTTGCGGCACGGCGGGATCCAGGATGAATCGCGCGGGCGGAACATCGGGAATGGATTCGCCACTCGTCGAGATGCTGACAACACGCCAGTAGAGTTGAGCTGGCGAATTCCCTGCGCTTGTCGTGAGGGCTTTCGTGTTGAGAGCGATGCGATTTACCGAGCCGACATTGGTAGAAAGCAGCAACGGAGCAAAGGAGTCATCGCCCGCCAGTTCGACGCGGTAACCGGATTGATTTTTTTCGGTAGTCGGGACAGCGGTCTTACGTTGTCCGCGCCATTGAAAACGCACTTCGCCCACCGGCACCCGCGCGCCATCGGCTGGAAATTGCGTGAACGCCGGAGCCGGAGGCGGGCTGGCAGCCGGAAGCCAGGAGCGATAGCGCGTGCCAGTTGATCCAGCGCTGGCGAAATCCACGAGGCGCAAAGGTCTGCCATCAGCCGTCGGAACCTCAACGACAAACCATGGCTCACTGATTCCGCCTGTGGCTGAAGATGCATGGTGACCGGAGGACTTGATTTGAATTTCCCGCGCCTCGGCCAACTTCCCGAGATTTACCTGAGGGATGCTGTCTTCGTCGAATTTGTTTTGCGCCTGGTCATAGGCAAGCAGCAACGGCCCGCGATAGAGTGAGACTTTGCCGGCGGCCTCGTTGGCACCAGTGACGAACCTCACCGGCATCGTGAAACTGAGCTGCAGTTTATCCTGGTTGGACCAATTGCGATTCAGCTCCGCATAACTTCCGGCAATCACATTCGCGACAGGCCGGCCATTCAGCAAAAGTTTCGGCGCGTGCGCCCATGCGGGAATGCGCACCCGCAACGTGAAAGGATTCTTCGCTTTGGTTTCTACTCGGAGTTCTGTTCGCCCGCTACGCCATGCGTCGTCATTGGAGACGATTGTCACGGGAATTTCACCAACCACCTTCGTAGTGTAGCGACCGGCGCCGAGCCAGTTGACCACCAGCCCATCGTTCGCTGCCATCACCGCCCAATCACTCAACATGCCCGGTACGCGCGGGCCATTTACCGAGCAGCAGTTCAACTCCGGTGTGCCGGCACGCGACTGAAACACGATCGTGTGTGCGCTGGCTTCGCGGAAGCCGTCCATGGGCGTGTTGTAAGTGAACCAACGGCCACTGGGATGTTGCGCACCCAGCCCGCCGTTGAGCGTGGCGAGTTCGAGATCATCCGCTGCGAGGGAATCTCCGGTCAGCTTCAGGTAATCAATGGTGATGGCCATCCACGCAACCGTGCAGCAGGTCTCGATGGCGCTGGGCGTGTAAGGATTCCCCGTGGCCTGTTCGCCTGAACTGAAGCCGCCCGTGTTGCGCCGATCCCAGCGCCGAATGCTCCGCCAGTGATGCACGAACGATTCACGATATTTTGGCTCGCCAGTGATTTGCCACATTTCCACGAGGCCCTGCAAATCGTGCAGACTTTCCCAGCGCGGTTTGGGTGACTGGTAGTATTCACGTCCATCAAGTCCGGCGCGAAGGTAGTCCCCCGCGCGTTCCCAATCCTTCTCCACTTCGCGCGCCATGCGGAGATAACGCGGCTCGCCGGTGACGCGATGGAGCATCGCCATGGCGGTGAGGATGGACATGTTCATCTCGGAATCCCCGGCATCGAACACACGCTTGCCAGTGTCCAGGTAGGTATTGCAAACAAGGTCGCCAGCCTTGCGCGCGGCGGCGAGCGCGGCGGCATCGCCACTGTAGTCATGCCAGAGCAACAACGACTGGATGGCGTGGTAGTGTCCCCAGAGATCCCAGTTCTTCAACAGCCGGACGTTTTTTGCGAATGGGCCGAGGTAACCGTCATCGGCCTGCGTTGAGATCAACTCGGCAACCACGTTGGACACCTGTTGACGCAAACGCGGATCGTCCGACATCCGCAACGCCTGCACGGCGGAGATGAGATATTTGCCCACGAATTCGCCCGCCCACGGTACCAGTTGCGGCACGGGCTGGCGGTCGCGCACGCGGAACATTTCCAACATGCCGGGATTGGCCTGCGGCGCGTGCAACAGCCAGTTGTCCAGATTGGCGTGGATTCGATCACCGACGGGGCCTGTGAATTCAAAATGCGCCTGGGGCAAGGAATCAAACTTCAGACTGCCACCAGGATGCTCGGCAGCAAATGCAACTGAAGCGGACACAAGGCAGAGCAACGAGGCGGAAAGGATTCGAGAGTTCACGATTCGATTATGCGGGAATGAAGCTGGCGGTAAATCCCAAATCTGGCGGGGTCAGCGCCGGGCGAAGTCGCTCAGGGTTGCGTTGTAAACTGCCGTGCCGTGGAAGTTGACTGGGGGCTGGAGTTCAAGCTTTAGCTTGTTCCCATCAACCCCACTACGCCCTGACACGCTAAAGCGTGAACTCCAACAAAAACTTTTCGTTTACGATCACGACGGAAATCGGGTTCGCAAGAGCATTGCGGGTGTGACGACCTATTTCCTTGTGGATGATCAGAACCCGACCGGCTATGCGCAGGTATTGGAGGAATTCGAGTCCACCACCGAAACCATACCGGCGCAAGCCAGCCGTGTCATTCAGCGCCGCTACGCCTACGGCCATGACCTGCTATTCCAGGAACGCAAGAACGGAGGATCCTTTGACCGCGATTACTACGGCTACGACGGCCACGGCAATGTGCGCTTCCTGGTGGGTGTTGGCACCGAAGGCGATTTCACCATCAAGGATACCTACAACTACGATGCGTTTGGCACGTTGATTGAGGAATGGCATCTCGGAGGTGGGAGCGGTACGCCGAACAACTACCTCTACTGCGGTGAGCAATGGGACAGCGACTTGGGAATGTATTTCCTTCGCGCACGTTACCTCAACCCCAACACCGGCAGATTTTGGAGCATGGATTCGTTCGAGGGAAGCAGCGAAGACCCGATGTCGCTCCACAAATACCTCTATGTTCATGCGAATCCGGTAATGGGTAGTGATCCTACTGGACAGTCACTTTTGGTGGACCTTTTGGCAAGCACTACAATACGAGCCTACTTGATCACAACGGTTGTCAACTATGTTGTTGGAAAGGCAATAAGCGCGGCGTATCTCATGTTGTCGGATGGCAACCTCAGCCGTTTCCAATGGTTTGAGTATTCTGATACGCTAGCAATGGTCCCCGGCGCGGTGATTCTCAACGCAGTTAAATTGCCAGTTCAGATGGTAACAAGAGTTGGAGGGATGGTCGTTGGGAAAGCTCTTGCATCGGGAGGCGTTCAGCGTGTGGTCAACGGCTTTTCACAATGGTTCGCTTCCTCCGGTGGAAAGCTTGTAATGCGGTCGGCCGATAAACAGATAATTGCCTTGGAAAAAGGCGTTCACAATGCTGCAACCGGTAAAGGACATGGGTTCACACATCTAATTCAAAGGCATCTTACGGCATTTTGGGATGGCAGTAAGATTGCAAAGACGTCATTCTGGCCTTCAAATGTGTCTCCGGGGGAGATGTTGAATCTTCTCAAGGAAGCTGCTAGTAAATACGTTGTCAGTGGTGCGGCAGCCCAACCAATCAGGTTATCGAATGGCATTACCGCGATGCTGGTTGTGCATGGTGGGAAGGTAACAACTTTCTACCCGTTGGCGTCACAGCCCGGAGTCATTAGCGCAATCGATTTAGTGAAGGCTGTCCCATGAGCGAAATCCGCACTTGTACCCTTGTTCTTGAATTCATCCACAACGAGCCCGACGAGCCGCTGGGGTTCGTATGGTTGTTCAATGGTGATGGTACGTCGGTCCTAGAACAGGCTGCGGCGTTTGATACGCTTCCAGATTGGGTCAAGATCGTCGGCCCAATTGACTTCGAGATTGCGGCCACGATTCATGGAAATCTCAAGAGGTTCTTTGAACAGTGTGGTGTATCTGTGATTGATGAAAGTTTTGCTGACTGAACCACTGATATTACCCCCTTGTTCTCGGAAAGGGGTCGTAAACGATGTCCATGCCGCGCCCATTGCGCATCCAATATCCCAGCGCGATTTACCACGTCGTGAACCGTGGCGAACATCACGAGCCGAAGACCGGACAAGCTGGGTTGGATGGACGCAAAGTTGGCGGGGCGGGCCAAGGGCGACGCGCCAATGAGCCGCACACATGACATGTTGCCGACCGTAATAATGAAACGCTCGCGCCCATTCGCATCGGTGGCCTTTGCCTGCCTGGTATGGCTGCTCGTTCCACTCCTTTTGGTTGCCAGTTTGTGTCCGAATTCTCGCGCCGGTTACCTCAACCCCAACACCGGCAGATTCTGGACGATGGATTCGTTCGAGGGCAGTGAGTCCGATCCACTTAGTCTGCACAAATACCTCTATGCACAGGCGAACCCAGTAACGATGGCGGATCCAAGTGGTCAGTACAGCATTATCGAAGTCGGGATAGCTTCTACAATTTCCGCAACATTGCGTGCCATTTGGGAGTTACGAGGAGTCCTAGCCAAACAGGTGGCAACAGCGAAGATTTATGATGTATATGTCGGATTCAAGTTTTCTCCCTTCCCTTGGGGGCATTCAGGTATTTTTGTATACAATAGAGCCCTGAAGGGATTGGGGTCTTTTTTTGATATACGAACAAGCAAACAACTAGGGACATTTAACCCATTTGCAACTCAGAAGGGATCCCTCGAGAAGGAACGAATGAGTATGGCGGAGTTCCAACGCACTTACACAATTAAGATCCGCTTCACTAAAATGAATTTCATACAATACATCTTTTGGCAGGCGTCCAACAAATTTCTTGTTGATGACATAGCTGACGATGCGAATCAATCCGTGCGAATTCCGTATTCTCTTTTTGGAAACGCTTTCCCGACTTTCAGAACATTGGCAGGGGACGGCAGTAAAGCGGCTTATTCTTGCCATTCGTGGACTTTTAAGGCCGCAGTATCGGCTTTCATTCTTTCGAAAGTAAAGTAAGAAATTGGGATTTTATGGAAATTGCTTATCCGTGTGCAGTGCGTTTTCTGTCAAGTGACCATCCTGATGATTTCTTTCGGGAGATTGTCAAATCTTCAGAATTGATACGTACGCCATCAGGTTGTGAACGTTTTTTCTCTCTCGACATAGCCCGCATGGGCGATATCCGAAAAGAAAAAGATGTTTCAGAATTGCTACCTTTAATAGAAAGCAGTGTCGCTTCAAAAAAACTCCAGAGCTTAGTTTGTGAAATCATTGGCAAAGATTCAATTGAAAGGTGGAAGTTTTGCCCTCGCTTCCAAGAGCCGTTCTGGGTGGAAATAATCTTCGATCGTAATAGAAGTACGCCAACAAAAGAGCGCGAGAAATGCAATCTGTTGCGAAGTTTAGTCGATAAGCGGGTGATGGATGTCACCGCGTGTCAACATGGCTATTATGGCTTCGCACCTTTAGTTTACCTGTACCACAAAACCGTAAACGATGAATCTGAAGATAGTTGTGCTGTTTCTTACGCTTTGGAGGCCGATTTATTTCGCGCCTTTGGTCAGCTTGAAGATATGAGAAAACTGGAGTTGCACCTCATGCCGTACTCACATGCTGAGAAGTGGGGGCGTGCGTGGAACAAGAGCAATGTCCGCTAGTGCCTCACGGGCCAAAGAATGTCTCGGCGTCGGCATACAAAGTATAGCCCGTGCCTACGTTGTCTTCCTTAAATCCTCCTCGCGGGAAGTTGTCACCACGGATGCGGCTGACGTGTCCGTCGGCGAAGTTGACGCTGGCGCTGCCAACCCCGCCGGGATGGCGGTAGCCGATGCGGCTGTCCTTGACACCAATACGGTTTTGCCCCTGCTTGCCCGCATAGACACCGTCCGCGAGGACGATCAGCGCACTTGGATGTCTGAAAGTAGATGCCCGGGTTGCGCGGATAGATTCTCCATTGCTCCCCGGGCCATAGCCGACTGACGCGGTATAAAAAATGTCGTTCATTACCGCCGTGCTGGCACCGATGGGATTGTTCGCATTGATCCAGTAACCGACCCGGATGATTCGATCAAGGCCACGTTCCGGAATCGTGGTGGGAATATTCTCCGTTCCGTTGCGGATATTGGGCCAGTCCATCCAGCCTTTTGGCTTGTTCGGGTCTGTGCCCGTTTGTCCAGAAGCCATGCCTTCGACGTCAAGCATCTCGGGGCATGTGAACACTGAACCGGAATTGGACCGGTTGCCGCGCATATAGGCGCTGTCAACGAGTGCCGCCCAACCGTCAAGCGGCGATGCCGGACCACCGTTCACACCTGTCATGTTGTAAGACGGGATGACGCAGTCACTGTTATCAGCGCTGTAAAGAACGAATGCCGTGCTGATCTGGCGCAGATTGGAGATGCACACCGCACCTTTACCAGTGCGCCTGGCTCTGCTCAGGGCGGGCAGCAGCATGGCAGCAAGAATCGCGATGATGGCAATCACCACCAACAGTTCAATCAGCGTAAACCCACCATCGCCTTGGCGCTTTGGCGTTCTACGTGCCGATGGAGTTGCAGGGAGATTGCAGGAAAGGAAATCTCCTTTAGTGAGTGACTGCTTCATACAGTTTGCACTTTTCATTCAAATCAGTCTGCCAGGAAGCGATCAACCCCCCGGGTTCTCTGGATGACTTTCTGATCTGCCGTTGAATTGCGGCATGCCAAGTCGCCCGTCACGCCCGTGAGCGCCGATTGCCCACTTTATCAAAGCCCGTCCCGTCTGCGTACCGAGGGGTCGTATCATAGGTAATCGTTTCACGGACTTTCGTAAAAGCGGATGTACGTCGTGATGTTCGTCAGTTTCCCGTCGGAGAAGTAGAAGTCTTGGAACCAGATCGGAAACTTGTCACGGTACGCCATCCAATGATCGCTTAATTCCAACTCGCGTGTAAGCAGGAGTTCCGAACGTTCCAAAATAACAGGTGACCCTCCCGTTCTGTTGGTCTCGATGGTACGCAAGTTTACTGTTTCGTTCAGATCTCTATATTTTTTGAGAACCTCTTTCTTCGTCATGCCGATGCTGAAGCTGTGCGATTCACCCGCTAAAACCACATGAGGCCCTCCGTAGATTTTCTCAGCCACGAGCATACCTGCGGCATAAAGGATCCAAGCCAAAGCAACAACGCCGGCTACCCAAACTAACAAACGCAGTTTCTTCGTTTTCATAATCTCAAGGGGTTTGTTAGTATAGAGACACAATGATATTATTAGCCGAATGGATCAAAATGGATCAATACACCAGAAAAGGCGGTCAAATGTGTCAGGCTTGAAGTAATTATTTGGTATGCGTTTTCTCCATTTTGCATCAGCCCCAAAAAAGTTAAGGTGCGGTTGTGCACCAGCGTAATATAGAATAGACGTCGCCCATGAGTTGCTGTTGTATTCCGCGCCGAACATCCCAGCAGTTGGGTAATCAAGGTTGTCTATCTCCTCGTTCGCAATGTACATCCGGCTAGCTCGAAGGATTTCCATAATAAATTCTGTGTCAGTCTTTCCTGCTGGGGTAGCAATCACAAAACCTTCAGCGTCGAAATCGCTCCAAAATCCGCGTTTGTATTTTTTGTCAATTAGTTCTCGCGTGGCTGTTACGTCTGCCGGTTCAAAGAACTTGACCTGTAGTCTGGAATTCCAGTTGTGGGCTCCTACTACAATTGCTTCCTTTCCACCAATGTTCCTCATTGTAGCGTTTGGAAGGCTGTTGAGCAGAGTTGCCCCAGCCGATCCACCCTGAAAATCGGATGGGTTGTCGGGAATCAAGATAATGAATTGATGAGTTCCTATCCCCAGACTAATAAGACTCTGCCAACCCTTAGTATTGAGGTCGCGAGCCGCGTGTTGGACCTCATAACCAGAAGGGTCGATGCCGTTCACCGGGTCCGCGTGGCAATAGAGGTATTTGTGGAGCGACATCGGGTCATCGCTGTCGCCTTCAAACGAATCCATGCTCCAGAATCTGCCGGTGTTGGGGTTGAGGTAAACCCCACCGGCCAGATTGATGCCAGGAGTTGACGTAATGGCTTCTGCTGTATAGAAATTGGCGCTAAACAGGCCGAGCAGACCCGCCAGAATCCACATCCGCATTTTGGACGTCAGGATCACACCAAAATCGTCCTCAAATCGGCGGTCTCAGACAAGGCTATTTGCCATCAAAATTGAAACTGCAATTGGTCTTTCTCAGAGGGCAGAACCGTTCCGTTGCGTTTCTCCTTTATCACTTTTGCCGGGTGATATTTTTCATGCGCAGCCTTCAGGTCGCGCATGTTCAGGTGGGTGTAGATGGCGGTGGTTTCCAGTTTGGCGTGACCGAGCATTGCCTGGATGTGGCGCAGGTCGCAGCCATTTTCCAACAGCACAGTGGCAAACGCGTGCCGGAAGATGTGGCAACTGCCAGTCTTGCCAAGTCGTGTCTTCTCAATCAGCTCGTGAACATGCGAGGCAAGGCGTCCAGGATGCACGCGCTGACCTTTCTTACCGAGAAACAGCGCTGTGCTGTCAGTGATTTTGCCGAGTCGTGGGCGTGAGAGAAGCACATACTTTTCCACCCAACCGAGGGCGCGAGCAGCTTGTCGCCATCCTTCTTTTGTAGTCCTGAAACAGATGGCGGTTGGTCTGGCAAATCACGAGAGAATGTCACAGGCAGCCAAACACCTTTCGCTCTGAGGCGGGCCTGTCGCGTTTCTTTCTATGGGCAGCCTTGGGGACTAGAGGAACAGATCAGGAAACAGCTCGCTGCCCGGGGTGACTACGTATTGACCAAAATCTGTGATGCCAGTCTCAGTTAATACGGCTTCATCAATGAAAAAGTTTCCGGTACAGTCGCGACCCGGACGCGTGAGAATCGCGTGCGCGGCATCCGCCATGATTTCAGGCTTGCGACTGCGGCGGATGACTTCTTCGCCACCCAGCAGGTTCATCACCGCCGCCGTGGCAATGACCGTGCGCGGCCAAAGCGCGTTGACCGCCACGCCTTGTTCACGAAATTCCTCCGCCATGCCGAGCACGCAAAGGCTCATGCCGTACTTGGCCATCGTATAAGCCGCATGTGGAGCGAACCAACGCGGGGACAAATTCAGCGGGGGCGAGATGTTCAGGATATGCGGATTGGCCGACTTCAACAGATGCGGCAGGCAGGCCTGTGAACAGGCAAATGTCCCGCGCGCATTCACCTGATGCATGAGATCGAACCGCTTCATCGGCGTCGCCAATGTGCCGGTCAGACTGATTGCGCTGGCGTTGTTCACCAGAATATCGATGCCGCCGAACGTCGCCACTGCCTGCCCGACTGCTTGCCGGATTTGGTCTTCAAAGCGGATGTCCGCCTGACAGGCCAGCGCCTTGCCGCCCGCCGCCAGGATTTCTTCCGCCGCCGTATAAATGGTGCCGGCAAGTTTTGGATTTGGCTCGGTAGTCTTGGCGGCAATGACAATGTTTGCGCCATCCCGTGCCGCGCGCAAGGCGATGGCCTTTCCGATCCCCCTTGATCCGCCGGTGATGAACAGAGTCTTGCCTTTTAAGCTGGCCATGTGTTCTTTCGCGCGTCGTCTGCAATTACTGGGTAACCTGCAACCGATAATATCGCGCACCGTTCGTAGGTACGCCGGTCAGGGCAAAATCGTCGGTGAACGTTTGATTCGTCAGCGTCCCGATGGTCGCTGGATTCATTTCTTCCGAAACTGGCCGCAGGAGTTCAATGAAATCTCCGTTCGGCAAGGCGTCTGAGTTCGAATCTGTGAAATTGACCCTGTAGCGTGTTCCACCCATGGCCGGCCAGTTCAATGTTACGTTTCCATTTGCCGCGCGCGTGATTGCGCTGATCGCGAGTGTAGAAGCGGCGTTGGTCGGGTTTGTGTTCGCGAAGTACTCCTGCAAGTTGCTCAAGCCATCACCGTCGTTGTCCGTGTCCGGATCGGTCACTCCGTACAGCCCTTCAAAAGAGTCCGGCAGACCGTTTGTATTTGAATCAACGGCGGCGGTTGTGTTGATGGTAACAGTGGCAGTGGAACTGTTCGTCTGCCCGTCGTTGACGTGATACGTGAACGCGCCGCTGCCGCTGAACCCGTGAGCCGGCGTGTAAACAAGCGTGCCGTTCGTGGCATCGAATCCGGAGATCAGCCCATGACCCGGCAAGCTGTCCGTGGCAAAAGTGATTGCATTGCTGTTAATGTCGCTACCCGTGATGACGAGCGGCGTGGAAACATCCGCAGGCACGTTGTAGGTGAGATTGCTTGCAACGGGCGGGAAATTCACCTTGAGAATTGTGAAGTAGTCATTGGTAGTCCCGTTCTCGCGGATGAAAGTTGCGTCAAGCCTATTGCTGGAAATATCGAGCACCATCGAGCCAAGATTGTTCAGCGAGACATACATTGCCTGGTGATTCAGTGTACCGCCGCTGATCTGTCCCGAACTGCCGACGACGGCATAAACTGCGCCCATGTGAGGGGCACTAACATTCTCGGGTTTCTTGTAAGCACCCGTGCCGTTCTCGCGACCGTTGCCGGCGTCAATCTTGTTCGTTGCATTTATCGTTGCCGCAAGGCCGTAGTGCCGGTCAATGAGGAACGATCTCTCGTAAGAATGGCTATGGCCTGCGAGTACAAGATCAACGCCGGCCTGTTCCAGCACCGGAACAAACACTCGCCGCATCTCTACGAGTTCCGTCTCGCTGTCGGAATTGTGCGAGCCTTTGGTGTAGGCCGGGTGATGCCAGAAAGCAATCGTCCAATCCGCCGTGATGTTCGCGAGGTCGTTTGTAAGCCAGTTGAACATGGGGCTGTTCGTCGCACGGCTGGAAACCATCGAGTCGAGGCAGATGAAGTGGATGTTGGCGTAATCGAACGAATAATAATACTCGGTGCCTGAAGCCATGCCCCCTGCCTCGCCATTCTTTGGCAACGAAAAGATGTCGAAGTAAGGATAGTCGCCGCTTGGATTCACTGAATACGTCTCGTGGTTGCCTAGAGTTGACCAGAAAACGAGATTGCGAAGCTGGTTGGTGTAGATGTTAAACAACCCGGCTTGATATTCTGCGTCGGTGCCATTCGTGTAGGCGTTGTCGCCAAGCATGAGCCACATGTCAGCGGGGCGGTTGGCGGAAAACGCCTGGTAGGCATTGCGCACAGAAACCTGACCTGCGGCGGCCGTACCGGCATCACCAATGACCCAAATCCGCGTGGGTTTCAAAGTCCCTGGCACCGGCGACGTCTTGAAGAAGTGGTTTATTGTCTGCCCAGCCATGACCGCATTCACAGTGCCGACAGAGTAAAAATATTTCGTGTCAGGTTGAAGCCCTGTGACTCTGACTTCGTGGTCAGTTGTGGCCACGATGTCATCGGCAACCCGGGCAAGGATTGCGGACTGTGTTCCAAAACGCACCCGTCCCACCAAACCGGCATCCGTTCGCCAGCGAATGGTGACATTCGTGTGCGATACGTTTTGCAAATAAGGAACACGAGTGAGACTGATGTTGGTCATGGCGATTACTGCGGAGCCAAAGACAATGTCTGAACTGGTCGCGGCCTGTTGATGGACCTCCACGGCGAGAATGTTTGTACCGGCGACAACGTTGGTGAGCTGATTGCCAGAGATCGAAAACACATCGAAGGTTGTGGCATTGTCCGGGGCGCGCGTGGAGAGAGTGTCGTAGGTGACATTTCCCGCAGCCATGCCGACACGTTGAATTTCCACGCCGTTGAGATAGAACACCGCACCATCATCAATCAGGTTAGAGAAAGTCAGCGCGAGAACATTGGCGGGATTGGTCAGATTAAAACTGGTGCGGAAATAATACGTGAGCATCGGCCCGCCACCAGTGCGCTGGGGCAACGCCGCATTCTTTGGCGCAGGCAGTGCTGAAGTTTCGATGTAAAGCAGCGCGTTGCTCCCGTTGGACCAGCCAGTCTCGGCGAACCCAGGCAGATACCAGTCCGGAGCAGTCTCGCTGTTGGTGGAGTAACGCCAGCTTTGTGTGATGGGTATGATCAGGCCCGCCTCGGCTCGCGCTTGCAAGGGGTAAACGCAAACGGTCACAAAAAATGCAAACGCAACTTTGGCGGTCAAACGGCGGCTCATCGGGTACATGCTGCTTGATGTTGATCTTATCCCGGAAAACATCTCGTGTCACCGGACGAATCTCATCGGCGATCAAAATTTATGTAAGAAAGGTGTTGCGGGTGGATGTTTATTTGATACAGTCCGCGTCCGCTTTCGCACCGGGCAAGGCGGAAATATAGTTAACCATTAACAGACAATTGTTCTTTCTATGGCAGGACAACGCATTCGTATTCGTCTCAAGGCCTATGACTATCGAGTCATTGACCAATCGGCGCGGGACATCGCCGACACCGTCAAGCGCACCGGCGCTCGCGTGGCAGGCCCCATTCCACTCCCCACCCGCATCGAACGTTTCACCGTGCTGCGCTCGCCGCACTGCGACAAGAAGTCGCAGGAAACTTTTGAGCAACGCACCCACAAGCGTCTCATTGACATCATTGATCCGACCGCCAAGACTGTGGACGAGTTGAAGAAACTCAACCTCCCGGCCGGTGTGGATATCACCATCAAGATTTGACCCTCAACGATCTCACATCATGCCACTCGGACTTATTGGAAAAAAACTAGGACACACGCGCGTCTATGACGCCAGCGGTGTGTTGCATCCGGTCACCGTCGTTCTCGTCGGACCGAATCGCGTGCTTCAGGTCAAGACGCAGGCCAGCAAGGACGGCTACAATGCCGTGCAGCTCGGCTTCGATGACCAGAAGGAACAGCGCCTCACCAAACCGTTGCTCGGCCATATCAAGAAGCACAACGGTGTCGCCGTAAAGCGCATCAAGGAATTTCGCAACTTCAGCAAGGATGTGAAGCCCGGTGAAGTCGTCGGCGCAGCGTTGTTCGCTCCCGGTGATTTCGTGGATGCCATCGGCACCACGAAGGGCCAGGGCTTTGAAGGTGTTGTGAAACGCCATCATTTCCGCGGCGGTGACTCGACGCACGGTGCGAAGGGCTTTCACCGACGCAACGGAGCCATCGGCCAGCGCTTGTTCCCAGGCACAGTCATGCGCGGCATGAGGATGCCCGGTCACATGGGGCAAGTGACTCGCACCACTCAGAACTTGGAAGTCATCCAAGTGCGCGATGCGGATAATCTCCTGTTGATCAAAGGATCATTCCCCGGCGCGGAAGGCGATTACGTCGTGATCCGTGAATCCAAGAAACGTCCGAAGGGTTGGAAGCCGGCAGTGGCTGTCACCGTCGGCAAAAAGAAATCTGAAGCCAAAGCCGCCCAGCAAGCCTCCGCTGCTGCCGCCAAGAAATAAGGAATCGCCATGAAAATTTCCGTCAAAAACACTCAAGGCAAGGCCGCAGGTGAACTCGAAGTGAAATTCGAGCTCATCGAGAACGGTCGCGGTACCCAGGCCGTTCACGACACGGTCGTCGCGTATCAAGCCGCCCAACGCACGGGCACGGCTTGCACAAAAACGGTCGGCGATGTTGCCGGCTCGAACAAGAAACCGTGGAAGCAAAAAGGCACCGGTCGCGCTCGCGCCGGTTCATTCCGTTCACCCTTGTGGGCGGGTGGTGGCGT
>JABFSR010000234.1 GCA_013140495.1 Verrucomicrobiota bacterium | reverse complement strand
TCTGGGCCAGCGACAGTTCCTTTGTCTCATGTGTTTTCATGGTCCATTCGCTCTCGTGCAGTTGTTCTTCTTCTTATCCATGAGGAACCGAACACCAACATTCTGGGGGTACTGTCAAGATGCGCACGCCTTATCCCACTTTTGATCGAGGTCTTCAAATTGTCGTCCCGCCATTTGCTGAGCGATGGCCTGACCAGTCCGAATTGACACACCTCACTTGAGCAGCGCAGCAGTCCTGCCTACCAACCCGCCGCCGCACCCTCAACCCCCGGATCTGATGCCCCAACAAATTCTTCTCCATCGCCTGAACGAGCCACGATTTGCGATACTGACAGGGCTTGAGCCACCCCAATCTTATGCCCGCGTCGAATCAATTCCTGGCGCAATTGCTCTGGCATTTTGGACTCGACAATCAATTCATCGGGTGACCATTGGTGATGAATTCTTGCCCCAGCCAGTGCCTCTGCTGGCGTCTTTCCCAGATCAATCATCGAAACCAGCTCCGCCACCACGGTGGATATAATTTTCGGACCGCCCGCCGCTCCGAGCGCAATCATCGGTTTGCCTTTCTTCAATACGATTGTAGGACTCATGCTTGAAAGCGGCCGCTTGCCGGGCCCAATGGCATTGGCTTCCGCGCCAATCAATCCGAAATGATTTGCAACACCCGGCTGGACGGAAAAGTCATCCATCTGATTGTTCATGACCACGCCCGTGCCGGGAATGACGACCTTTGATCCGTAGCTCGTGTTGATGGTCGCGGTGCAGGCGACCCAATTGCCTTCGTCGTCGGCAACCGAAAAATGGGTGGTGTGTTTCTTAAAGACATCGCGTTCCCAGCCCGGTGGTGTGCCGTGACCCGTCACCGTCGTCACGCGGTCAACATTGATTCTTTTTGCGAGATCGGCGGCGTATCGCCTGGAGATCAAGCCGCGCGGGACTCTTGCGTAATCTGGATCGCCCAACCAATGGGCGCGGTCAGCGAAGGCCAGCTTCATTGTTTCGGCGATGACATGGAGTCGCGTGGCTTCGTCCATGTGTTTCAGGTCAAAGTGTTCGAGCACGTTCAGCATTTCGATGACATGCACGCCTCCTGAACTGGGCGGCGGAAACGAGACGATTTTGCAGCCGCGATAAGTCGTCGTCACCGGTTCGCGCAGAACCACCTGGTAGCCGGCAAAATCTGCCGCGGTCATGATGCCGCCGTTGGCGCGCATCCATTGTTCGGCGGCAGTAGCGAATGGGCCGCGATAGAACCAATCACAACCCTGTGTCGCGATGTTGCGATAGGTGGCGGCGAGGTCCGGCTGTTTGAGAATCTCACCGGACTTGATGGGTCGGCCATCTTTGAAAAAGATTGCCCGTGTGGCCTCGAACTTCGCCACGTCCGAAGCGACGGAGTCGAGTCGTGCTGCGTAGCTTTGGCTGACAGCAAAACCTTCCTCAGCAATCTTCGCGGCCGGCAGGATCAATTCGCCAAGTTTCTTTTTTCCGAACGTGCGTGTTGCGTAATCAAAGGCGGCCAGTTCGCCCGGGACACCACTGGCCAGAGCACCGGTCTGGCTTAGGTCCGTGTCTCCCCTGCCATTGCGGACATACATGTCGCGCGTGGCTGCGGCTGGAGCCATTTCCCGGCCGTCAATTGCGACGAACCCGCCGTTTGCACGCCGGATGAGCATGAAACAGCCGCCACCGATGCCTGAGTTGTGAGTGTCCACCACTCCGAGCGTGAGCCCGACAGCAACGGCCGCATCAATTGCGTTGCCTCCGGATTTGAGGGCGTTCAACCCCGCCTGGGTTGCGAGCGGATGAACCGTTGCCACCATCCCGCGTGATCCTGTCGCCATCCCGGCGGACGCCGTTGTGATTGCGAAGCCGACCAACACAGTCCAGAGCATCGCTATCATTTTTGTGTTTCGTTTCATGGGAGGATATTTGAAAACGGAGATTGCCAGGTACAGAAATGACCAGCCTACGGAAAGAGCCCCCGCATTTGTTTCGCCTCCTGGACGCGTTTGATGCCGACACACAGTGCGGCGGTGCGCATGGAGATGTTTTGTTTGCGGCTGAGAGCGAGCACCTGGGTGTAAGCCCCTTCAAGAATGCGGAACAACTTGTCCGTGACCTCGGTTTCGCCCCAGAAGAAACTCTGCAAATCCTGCACCCACTCGAAGTAGGAAACGATCACGCCGCCCGCGTTGCAGAGAATATCCGGAATGACGAACACATCACCGCGTTGATCGAGAATCCTGTCCGCCTCAGGCGTGGTAGGACCGTTTGCGCCTTCGGCCAGAATGCGACACTTGATTTTCGCCGCGTTGGTTTCCGTGATCTGCCGTTCCATTGCCGCAGGCACGAGAATATCGCAAGGCAACACGAGCAACTGCTCGTTGGAGATCGGATCGGCCTCGGGAAAACCTTTCACCGTCCAGTGCTTTGCGACGTGCTCATCCAGGCGGCGAAGATCAACGCCGCGCGGATTGTGAACTCCACCAAATGCGTCAGTGATCGCGGTGATTTTTGCGCCGTAACGAGCCAGAGACAGCGCCGTGATGGAGCCGACGTTTCCGTAACCTTGGACGGCAACGGTGCATTTGCTGATGTCCATTCCAAGAGTATCCGTCACGCGATTGATCAGGTAAGCGACGCCGCGGCCCGTGGCCTCACGCCGGCCTTGTGAGCCCCCGATGACGAGGGGTTTGCCGGTGACAATTCCGGGCACGGACGAGCCGACATGCACCGAGTAGGTGTCCATCATCCACGCCATGACCCGTTCATTCGTGCCCATGTCCGGCGCCATGATGTCCACCTGCGGGCCGATGAAAGGAATCATCTCCTGGGTGTAACGGCGGGTGAGCCGCTCCAGTTCGGTTTGCGACATCTTGTGCGGATCGCAAGCAACGCCTCCTTTGGCACCGCCGTAGGGCAACCCCATCAATGCACATTTCCAACTCATCCACATGGAGAGAGCTGCAACTTCGCCGAGCATTACGTCCGGATGATAACGCAATCCACCCTTCGTCGGCCCGAGGCTGAGATGATGTTGAACACGATAACCTGTGTAAACTTTCGTGCTGCCGTCGTCACAATGAATGGGCAGCGTGACCACCATGGCGCGTTTCGGATATTTCACCCGATCGCGATCCGACTCGGGCATCTGGAGGTGATCCGCCACCAGATCGAACTGCTGGCAGGCCATGTGGAATGTTGGGTGGTCGTAGATTTGCATTGAACGTGTTGGTGAAACGTTGTGATTGCGAACATTGTTCTGGCGTAGACAGTGTGATCAAGTTCCGGCAATTACAGTGTCTTCCTCAGGCGGCAGCGTCAACTCGCCTTCCCATCGTGCCATGACTGCTGACGCGAGGCAGTTCCCGGTCAGGTTGACCGTGGTGCGGGCCATATCCATCAGCTCGTCCACGCCGAGAATCAACACCACGCCTTCAAGCGGCAGGCCGAACGCGACCAGAGTTCCCGAAAGCACGACCATCGAAGCGCGCGGCACCGCAGCGATGCCCTTGCTTGTCAGCATGAGGGTCAACATCATCAACACCTGTTGACCCAGTGACAAATCCACTCCGGCAGCCTGCGCAACGAACACCGACGCGACGGCCAGATAGAGAGTGCTGCCATCCAGGTTGAACGAGTAGCCCGTGGGAAGAACAAAAGAGACGATGCGCTTGGGCACGCCGAAGGCGATCATCTTTTTGAATGCATCCGGCAACGCGGCATCCGACGACGTGGTGGTGAATGCGATTAGGGCGGGCTCTTTGACGGCCTTGAAGAACCGACGGACAGGAATCTTTGCGATCAACGCGACCGGCAGCAACACGACCAGGATGAAAACGATCAACGCGCCGTAAAGCGTGGCGACCAGCATTCCGAGATTTTTCAGAACAACGATGCCGCTGTGGCCGACGGTTACAGCCATGGCAGCACCAATGCCGAGCGGCGCAAATTTCATCACCAGCCCCGTGAATTTGAACATGACCTCGGACAGGCCCTCGCAAAAGTTGAGCATGGTTTCCTTTGGTTTGCCGGAAACCTGAGTGAGCGCGATGCCGAAGATCACCGCGAAGGTCACCACCTGCAGGACGTCGTTTTCTGCCGCTGCCTGAAAAAAGCTTTTTGGCACGATGTGTTCGATGATCTCCGCCACGGTTTGTTGTTTCGGTGGTTCAGCCCTGGCTGAAGGCTGGGGCAATACCACACCGACGCCCGGTTTCACCAGATTGACAGCGAGCAACCCGACCACCAAGGCCAGGGTGGTGACGATCTCGAAGTAGATGATGGACTTGAATGCGAGCCGCCCGACGGCTTTCAGGTCGTCGCTGTGTCCGGCAATGCCGATGACGAGCGTGCCAAAGATGATCGGCGTGATGATGCACTTGATGAGCCGGAGAAATAGATTGGAGATGACTTTGATATAGGTGAAGGCATCCGGCATCTCCGAGCGGAAGGTCTGAAGCCACCAAGTTTTCAAATCCGGCTCGAATTTCGGATACAGCCACCCAAACAAACCTCCTGCCACCATTGCGATGATGATCCATTGGGTCAGGCTGATACGGCGTAATTGAGCAATCATGTGAACAATGCAATCGTCCGCGCTTCTGTAAAACCGGCGTGTTGATGCGCAGGCTAGTTTCGCTGTTCAACCAATGCAATCGCAACCGTTCACATACGGAATCGACTGCGGCACGGCTCAATTCATCCTGCGGCGAGATCAGGGTCCGCGGAGGTTGTTACAAACCGGGTTTGCTGCCTGCTGCAATGGTTTCGGCGAACAATCCCAGCACCTGCGCCCGCGACAACCTGCCCACCAGCCGTTGTTCGGTCAGCGTGTTGACCACCGGAATATTTTGCTGTTCGCTGGCCAGCGCCAGATGGAATACATCCACCAATCTCTGGTTGGGCGTCGCGCAGCGGGGCGGCGGGCGCATCACATCGTAGGCGATCACTGCGCCCAGCTCCGCGCCGGCGCCGAGATGTTCCTTGAGGTCGTGCAACGCGATGATGCCCACCAGCCGGTTGTCCGCGTCCACGACCGGGAGAAAATTATTTGAATTGCGGAGAAAGAAATCAGCGATCTCGCGGAGCGGCGCGTTCTCCCTCACCGGAGGGATGGGCGCGAGCATGACATCACCCACCCTTTGAGCGGTTGCCGCGCCGAAGCGCGTTGTGTCCTCGCCATCCGCCACGCCTTTCGCCCGCAACGGCTCGGTATAGATGGAGTCCTTTTCCAATCGTCCGGCCATCACAATGGCCATGACACAGCCCAGCATGAGCGGCGGCATCAGCGAGTAATCGAGCGAAATCTCGAACACCATGATCATGGCGAGAAACGGTGATCGTGTGGTGGCCGCGAGGACGCTGCCCATGCCCACCAACGCGAATGAACTGGTCATGAATTCGTCGGCAATACCGAGGTTGTGCAGCGTCACACCGAACAATCCGCCAAGACTCGCACCGAGAAAAAGAGTGGGCGTGAACACACCGCCCACCGTGCCCGAGCCCACCGTGAAGACAGTGGCGAGGAGCTTTGCAAGGAACAAGCCGCCCAGCACGAGCAGTGGAAGTTCGCTGTGCAGGATGCGATTCGTCATCACGTAGCCGTTGCCCCAGACGCCGGGAAACTCGATGGCAATCAACCCCACCACGAGACCGCCGAGAGCCATTTTCACATAGATGGGCACGGCCACCTGTTCAAACCGCGCCTTCACCTGGCGGATCATTTTGAGGAACACCGCGCCGAGCACGCCACAGCACAAACCGAGCAGCACAAACCACGGCAACTGGAACACGCTGGTGAACTCGAACGGCGGGACGACATACCATGGTTTGATGCCGAAGAAACTCCGCGAAACCATCGCTGCGATGACCGAAGAAAAAACCAGCGGCGCGAAGAGGTTCATTGAGACATTGCCCAACACGATGAGCGACGCAAACACCGCTCCCGCGATTGGCGCATTGTAGGCCGCCGCGATGCCGGAGGCCGCGCCGCAGCCCACGAGCAGGCGCAGCCGATACGGTGGCCAGTGGGCGAGCTGACCGAGTTTTGACGCCAGAGTGGCTGTCACCTGTGTGATGCCGCCCTCGCGCCCGATGGATGCGCCCGTGCCGATGCTTACGAGCGACGACGCGGCGTTGATGAGACCGCTGCGCAGCGGCAGCCTGCCGTCACCCGCCACCACCACTTCGAGCATGTTCGTCGGGCCTTGCTTCCCGACGAGGCGCAAGCCCCAGTGCAGAACGAGGCCCGCGACCAGGCCGCCCACCGTGGGAATCAGCACGCGTTCCCAGCCCGCCAACATTTCCGCGACCTCGACGGGATCGCCCGGCGAGCGCAGGAAGAAAAGCTTTACGTGTTCAATGCCATAGAAGAAAACGAGATTCACCAAACCACCAAGCACGCCGACGACACCGGCGATGACGAGGTGCAGCGCCTCTTCGCGCAGGATGAACTTCTCGCGCAGTTGCAACGCCCCCCGCCAATGCCTGCGGACAAAGTCGCGCGCGCGTTTGACCAACTGGCTGTTCATCCAGTTCTGCACGAGATGAACTTACGCCTCGGGAACGCGTTGACGAGTCTGGATTTTCGCTCCCTTAACAACGAATGAACACGAATCGGAGCGCCGGTCTCCTGACCCGGCGCGATAAACTCATTTCGTAATTGAAACACGCCGGGTCAGGAGATCGGCGCTCCGGCTTGTTCAGTTTCTTCGTGTTCATTCGTGTCCATTCGTGGTTGAACCAAATTCCGCGCGATTGCAAACCCTGCCCTGCTTCGCCACACTGCGCGTGGATGAGCAAACCGTTTTACATCACGACCGCCATTGATTACGTCAACGGCCAGCCGCACCTCGGCCACGCCTACGAAAAGATTATCACCGACGTGATCGCTCGCGCCCGCCGTAGTCTCGGGCAGGAAGTTTTTTTTCTCACCGGCCTCGACGAACACGGTCAGAAGGTTCAGCAAGCCGCGCAGGCCGACGGCAAAACGCCCCAAGCCTACTGCGACGGTCTTGCCGCCGACTGGCAGGCGTTCGCGCAAAAACTGGAACTGACGAACAACGATTTCGTCCGCACCACCAGCGCGCGGCACAAGGACTTTGTCCAAGCCATCCTCTCCAAGCTTCATGCTGCCGGAGAATTTTATCAGAAGACCTACGAGGGATTTTATTCCGCCAAGGAAGAAACTTTCCTCACCGAAAAAGACCGACGCCCCGACGGCACGTTCGATCCGTCCTACGGCGAAGTCGTAAAAATTCAGGAGAACAATTACTGGTTCAAGCTCAAGGCGCAGCAGCAATGGCTCATTGATTATCTCGAAGCGAATCCGTCCTTCGTGCAGCCGGATTATCGCCGCAACGAAGTCCTCGGCTTCCTCAAGAACAACGAACTCGAAGACCTCTGCATCTCGCGACCTTTGGCGCGCTTGAACTGGGGCATTCCCCTGCCCTTCGACAAAGATTACGTCACCTACGTCTGGTTCGACGCCTTGGTGAATTACATCAGCGTGCCCGCCGCGCACGGCGACCCGCTATCGGGCCTAGGGTCTGGCGTCTCGGTTCTGGGG
>JABFSR010000108.1 GCA_013140495.1 Verrucomicrobiota bacterium | reverse complement strand
TTGGTGCCGGCGTTATTTCCAAAGGCCATATCTATCAAGTGAACTGGAAGGGTTTTGCCGAATGTCGCGATCTCAAGACCGGGGAGATTGTCTGGGAAGAACGGCTCACCGGCACGGGCGCGCGGAATTCGTCGTGGGCGTCGCCGATACTGGCAGGCGAGCGACTTTATGCGGTGAACCGGAACGCGGACGTGTTTGTGCTACGCGCCTCGCCGAAGTTCGAGTGCCTCGCTACAAATTCAATTGGTAGCGAACCGATGAATGCTTCGCTTGCTATTTCCGACGGCGATATTTTCATCCGGACTGACAAAAACCTCTGGTGCATCGACGGGACGAATCTCGAAAGCAATCGTCATCGTCAATGATGGACCTGTGTTTTGTGGTTGGCATCCCGTTCACTTCGGACGTGTGGCGTGTTCCTGCAACCATGCCACATCCTGATTGGTAGGGCATTCAAACGAGTCATTCACCAAGCCGTTGTGAACGATCGGAGGCATCGTGCGCGGATCACGCCAGCGCTTGATTTCAGAATGACCATCGGCAAATGAGAAGCCGCACGCGTAATGATGTTGAAAGCCGGGCAGATCAAAGAAGCGATGCTCTGACGGTTGATCCTGCCAGCCCGCCATGGCTGTTGCAAAATTCCCCATGTCAATGCTGTCCTCGCGCATGTCGAGGAAGACAAAGATTGTGGAGGGGCCGGGATTCGCCAACTCCGACTGCTTCATGTAGATCTTGTAGTCACTCCAGACGCGGCCCATGTAGGAATCCCAATTTCCGTACGTGCCTCCCCAGCCTCCGAGATAAACATTCATGGACATGCTGCGAACGCGTGGCTTCTGTTCGCCACCCACCGTGACAGTCGAGCGATCCGCCGGACATTTCCAAATGGTCAGGTTCTTTCCGCAATAGGGCCACATGGGGCTTTTCTTGATGGTCAACTCGGGATCCCAATTATCCTGCCCGGGATTGGTGGGGTCGAGGGTGCCGGTGATCCACGCTGCGGCGTACGTGGATGGATCCCAGGGATATTCGCTGGCATAAAGGAGCTGATCATGGTTGTCGTCCGAGTACATGCGCCAGGCCAGTGTTAGCTGGCGGTGGTTGTTCATGCACCAAAGACCCTGCGTGCGGGATTTTGAACTATTCAACGCGGGGAGAAGCATCGCTGCAAGAATTGCGATGATGGCGATGACCACAAGCAATTCAATGAGCGAAAACCCCCGGTGGTATTTCACTTGAAACTTTGTCCGCTGAATCACGCTCGCGGAAAAATCTGTCATGGTCTGTTGATCATACTCCGCCGGGTCGGGCAGGTGTTCAAGACATGTTTTTGCACTGAAGTATTCGAGCCCGATTGTGATCGCAACGAGTGGTATCTGAGGCCAAGGAGATTTTTCCAATGCCTTGATTGATCAAACCCCTTCCGATCAGGTGGAGCTTTGAAACGAAAACGCGGCGACGGGCGGAATTAAGCGATGTTTGTTGTGCTTCCAAAACCTAAGCCATCTCAAGTCCTCGCATCGTGCCTTTGGCCGAGGCGAACTTGTCGGTCTCCAGGCCCATGCGTTGCAACATCGTGACGAAGAGATTTGGCAACGGATAATTGTGCTGCGTGTCGAACGCGATGTGCTGGCCGTGCTTGAAACCGCCGCCTGCGAAAATCGTCGGCATGTTTGTCGTCACATGAGTGTTTGCATTGCCAAGGTTCGATCCATAAAGAATCATCGTGCGGTCGAGCAATGGTTCACCGTCTTCACGCACGGCTTTGAGTTGGGCGAACAGGTCAGCCAACAGCTTCATGTGCCATTCGTCAATGGATTTCAACTGTGCCAGTTTCTCCTTCGACTTCCCGTGATGTGAAAGATTGTGGTAGCCGTCGCTGGTCTTTACGTCGGCGAACTCGATGGCCGGCGAGTTCACGCTGTCGAGCAGCAGCGAAATGGAGCGCGTCGAATCCGTTTCAAAGGCGAGCCGAGCCATGTCATACATCAGCTTCACCTTGTCCATATAGGCCTTTGGATCGGCTGGATCGAGCGGCACCGACGCATTCACTTTCGGCTTCGGCTTGTATTCCCACTCACGCGACATCTGCAGGCGTTGCTCCAGGTCGCGGACGCTCGTGAAGTATTGGTCGAGCCTGTCACGGTCACGAGCGCCCACTGTGCGTTGCAAATCCTTCGCCTGCCCGGCCACGGCGTCAAGGATGCTGCGCCCAGTCTCGAGTTTGCGGACCTGGGCTTCGGTCTCTGCCTGCGTCCCCTGTAAGAACATCCGTGCGAAAACGTCCGCCGCCTTTTCCTCGCAAGGAATCAGCACGCCCGACCCCGTCCAAGAAAGGCTGCGCACCCCCTGTTGCACATTCACGCCCAGCGTGAGCGATGGGAACCGCGTCAGATGACCGATGCGCTCGCCGATGTATTGGTCGAGCGAAATGGTGTTGCGGAAACCAGCGCTGCCGGGATGCGGCGCAGCCGTGAGAAAACAATTGTCAGCCGGGTGCCCGCCGTCCACATCAGGATGCGAGACGCCGCTGAAAACAGTGAAATCGTTACGATGTTCCTTGAGCACTTCGAGGTAGGGTGACGGTGTGTAATCGCGCCCGTTTTCCTTGGGGAAAAACTGCTCCGGCAAAAGACCCAGATTATTGCAGATGCCAATCATCCGGCGTGGTTTGCCACCGGGAGTGGTTCCAGCAGCGATACGTTTGGCCGCAATGGCGAACGCCGGAGTCATCGCGTCCAACAAAGGCAATGAAAGCAAAATACCCGCGCCGCGAAGAAACTTCCTTCGGGACAGCGAAGCGCGCGTGGCGACAAACGGGGCTTGGCCGTCATTGTAAGTCTGCGTCTTCATGTGAGTGATTGAGTTTTAATGAACACCAGCACAGGGTCAAAGTCTAGGTCAATGTGGCGTTTGAATGCTGCGCTTTCACTATTTGTTCAGGAACAATTCGCTATGTACCAGTTCGTGGATGAGGCTGCGGACGCCGTAGTGACTGGAACTGGAGCGTTCCAGGATTTGTTCGATCGGTTCGCGGTCGGCGAAGCGGATCGGCGCGCCGGTGGCATAAACCGTCAGTTGCTTCGCGAGATTGCGGGCAAGTTGCTTTTCGTTCGCGAGAAGGAGTTGTTTCAGTTCGCGAACGTCACGAAACTTTTGGCCGTCGGGGAGTTCGCCACTGGCATCCACGGGGAGTGCGTAGTGAAAGGCGAATTTCTGCCCGCTCTTGGCGATGCCTTGTGCCAGTTCGCCACCAGCCTCCGAACGATAGCGGTCGCGCCAGCCGCCCATCACGTCAAAGTTCTCCAGCGCGAAACCTGCCGGATCAATCTTCGCATGGCAGGTGTTGCACGTTTCCATGGTGCGATGTTTTTCCAACTGCTGGCGGATGGTCACCGCGCCGCGAATGTCCGGCTCGATGGCGGGAACGCTGGGGGGCGGCGGCTGTGGTTTCTGGCCGAGGATGCGCTCCATGATCCACGCGCCGCGCAGGACGGGTGACGTCGTTGTGCCGTTGGCAGTGACCTTGAGCACTGCGGCCTGCGTCATGAGTCCGCCGCGAACAGAATCCTTTGGCAAAGACTGGCGTTGCAGCACGACGCCATCCACCTTGGGCAAGCCGTAGTGCGCGGCGAGTCGTTCGTTCAACATCGCGAAGTCCGACGCGACAACGTTGCGCGCGGGCAAATCACCGCGCAACAGCTCGACGAAGAACAACCGTGTTTCTTCCAGCGCAGACTCGGTGAGCAAATCGTCAAGGTAGTAGTCGGAATACAACTCCGCGTCTGGTGCTGTGGCTACCATCTTCCGAAGATCGAGCCAGTAATCGAGGAAGGCATCCACAAACCGATGCGACTTTGGATCGGCCAGCAGGCGCTCCGTCTGTGCGCGCAACACGTCGGGCTTGTGCAGTTCCTTTTTCTCCGCGCAGCGTCGTAGTTCGTCATCCGGCGGAGAGTTCCAGAGGAAAAATGCGAGTCGTGAAGCCAGTGCGAAATCATCCAGGCGGCCGGGTTTTTCCTGAAGATAAATAAACTCGGGCGAACAAAGCACCGCTGTGTAGCTGGCAATCATCGCATCGGTGAAACTATTTCCCTGTTTCAATGCGCTTTGCACGACGGGCAGGAATCGTTTCACCTCCGCCTCGTCCGTCGGTCGGCGATAAGCGTGCCGGACGAATTCCTTGAGCAAACGTTCCGCGTCAGCCATTTGTTTCCCTGAAATTACGTCCACACCAGGTGCTGGTTTGAATCGAACACGCCCGGCCCGGTTGGTTCTGCCAGGATTCTGTACGACTTTGGCGGCTTCGCGATTCGTCACCGGCAAATCGCCAAATAGCAGTCGGTGTCCTGTAGGTGGCCATTGATCGTAGATGGGGCCTTCAACTTCGAGCCAACGAAACACAACTCCAGGCTGACCATCCTTCTCAGCGAGCGGATTCTGCCAGCGTCCTGCGCCGGGCCGGGAACGAAAGAGCCGCCCTGCGTCAGGTCGAATTATCTCGCCAGCCAGCAACCACACATCCAGTTCATGCACCGACGGCTCCGGCGTTGCATCGAAATCACCCAGCTTGCGCAATAGGCGGGGTGGTGTTTCGGCTGTGATCGTTACCGGCTCGTCGCGCCTGCCGCGCGAAATGTTGTCGAGATTGGGAATGTACCATTTGTTGCTTTCACCCGGACCAACCCATACGGAATAAGCATTAAACCGTAACCTGTAGCGGCCAGCCGCAGGTGCTCTGAACTGGTTGAACTCTGGCTCAATCGGCTCGTATGCGCTCGCCACCACACCGACACCTTCAAGCTCGCGTAATTCTGCGTTCGTGCTGCCAACCGTGACCGGCGCTTTGCCCGTCCGCACGTCTGGCTGCCCCTCGAAACCGAGCACGGGGAAGGTGGCGCGTTCGGGCGCAGTGTTGAACACGGAGAAAGCCATTGGCCCGGTGAAACTATGCTGCTCGCGCGCGTAGTAGCGTTGCACTTTCTGCGCGGGACGCTCGGCTTGAGGCGACATCACCTGACGCAGCGCATAATCTGCTGCGCCCAGATATCTCGCCATCTGAACATGGGACACGTCAAGCGTGTCACCGACCTTGTTGAAACGATCCATCTCGCCATCCTCGGGCAGCGTATCTCGAATCTGAAGCCACGGCGCGTGCAGCAAGTCGCGCAACGCGTTTTCGTATTCGTAACGATTCAGCCGGCGGCGTGTCGCGCGGCCTTCCTTTGCCATGCGGGCGCGCTCCACGGTTGTGAGGGATGAAGCCAAAGTTTTTGTGAACGTTTCCAACTCCGTTGCTGGTGGCCTCGGTTTCTTCTTTGGCGGCATCTCCCCGTTGCTTACGCGATCGTGGACGAGCACCCATTTGGAAAAGTTTGTTGAGTTTGCAGGTTCGAACTTGAGTGCGGTCAGGTCCAGCCCGCCCTTTGTTGTCTCCGCGTCGTGACACTCCACGCATTGTGTGTCAATGAACCGCCGGGACGCTCGCGGCAGGTCGCCAGCGATCACGGATGACGCGACGAAAAGCAGGCAGAACCAGACCAACGATCTTATGGCGTTGAGATTTCGGATGCTCACAAGGTTTTTGTTATTCAAGTCCCGGGTTTGCGCAAAGTCAACGTTGTGATGCGCGGGCGGGTGTATCGAGAGTGTCGTCCGAGCATCACCCTCGTCGTTGTTCTCGATTCCTTGGGTCGAATTTCTAAGGTGTGGCGTAAGCCGATTGCACTCGCCGAATATCCAGATTGCCTGCTTGTGCGTCGTTCGGTTTGGTATTCGGATCAGTGGATCGAGGATCGCGCCATCGCCAGATTTCCGCGTGGCCGTCGGCAAAGGCAAAACAAGTGCCGTTATTGCCATGGCGACGTATCGCCGGAAGATTGCCCCACATGTCATTGGGAGTGCCGTTAATTTTGGGCAACCAGATGAAATAAAAGCCATCGTCAATGGATAGATCGCTTTCTTCCACAAAAGTCAGCGCCTGAGATGGTGGCGGCTTTTGTATCTGCGCAAATTTCATGTTGGGTGGATAGCCCGGATTGCCCAGCATCAGGAGTTGCCCATCCCAAGGCTTGCCCTGAGCGTTGTCGGTGCTGCCCATCTGACCGCCCAACGAATAACTGCGAACTCTTAAAACATTGCCTGCCTTGGTTTGATCACTCGAACAGTGATAAATAGCCAGCGAATTATTATATTTCCAAAGATAGCCGATCTTGATGAGGTTTGAATTTCCTGCCTGGGCCGCGTCGTCCATTTTGCCGGTGATCCAAGATGTATCCGGCGTTGTGGTGAACGGATTATTCATGACCAGGCGGTCGTTGCTATCCCCGGTATAAAGATACCAGCACATGTTCAGTTGTTTCAGGTTGTTGAGGCAACTGATCGCTTGGGCTTTTGCCTTTGCGCGGCTCAATGCCGGCAGCAACATGGCCGCCAGAATTGCGATGATTGCGATAACGACCAACAATTCAATCAAAGTGAATCCAGAACGATTTGGAGGAAGTTTATTACTCATCTGGAACGGATTCAGGCGACTGCTGCACTCGCAGGTTTGTTCTCGCTGCGGCGCATTGAGAAATGTTCTTGGATCACGGACTATCAATCTTGATCCGGCCATGCCGCTCGGGTGCTGTTGAGACATTCTCATAAGAACTGGTCGTGGGTTGTCTATCTAAGGCAACCCGATTACGCGAGCAATGTAATCTTTCAAACCCATTCGCCAACTGCAAATCACAGCCAGCGCGTGGCGCATGCTCGAAGCGATCAAGGGTGTTTTGCCCCGTGCGATCACTGGCAATTCGTTTACGCATCAGCAGAAATATTCCGATCCAGGATCAGCTGCGTTACCAGCAGTTCCGATTTCGGAGCGCTTACCAAACCCAAATATCCAGATGCGATTCGTTGCAGCATTGTAAACGCACGGTTGGGAGGATGTTTTCTTGCGCAGTGTTCAAAGCGTCTGCCTCCGAAATTGTCGTGGCTCACGAGGTGCTAAAGCAGTTTGGAATCGTTAACCCGATGCCCGTAAAAACTCAGCCGGGCTGCCAAATGAACCAAATATGAAAACCGTCCTCCCGACCCGACTGCGCGCAGTCAATAGTCGCCCCTTGAAACTCAACATCCCCAAGTGGCGAATGACTGCTATGGCGCTTTTACTTGCTGTTACCGGCGCAAACGCTGCCGACCTGGTCTGGGTTGGTGGCACGGGCCTTTGGGATGCCCCGGCCAACTGGAGTCCCGCACAGTTGCCAACGGCCGCAGACAATGTCTTCATCACCAACAACGGCACCTACACGGTGACCATTGACCGAGTCGATCCTACCGTCGGCAGCATTACGATTGGCGGGGCCACCGGCACGCAGACTCTGTTCCTTGATCGCGCGACCCTGACCTTGAATGGCGCGAGTGTGATCAACACGCATGGCGAACTCCAGTTGTCGGTCACCACCAGCGTGCTGGCGGGCGCGGGCAATCTGACGGTGAACGGGACGTTCACTTGGACTCGAGGAGAAATGACGGGCGCGGGTGTGACCACCATCAGCAGCGGTGGCGTCATGACGATTGGAGGCAATGCCGACCTCGTTGGTAGAACGTTGAATAATTCCGGCACGATCAACTGGAACGCGGGCGCGTTCGCCCTAGATAGCGGTGCGGTTCTCAACAATCTCACGGGCGCAACCTTCAACGTGAATTTCGACGGCAATCTGGCGATGGGCGGAAGCCCGGTCTCAGTCATCAACAATGCCGGACTGTTCCGCAAAACTGCGGGAATCACTCGCACCGATGTTGATCCTCAATTCAACAACACCGGCACGGTGTTGGCGCAGGCTGCCACGTTGAGTTTGAATGGCGGCGGCACGCACCCTGGCATCTTCAGCAACTCTGCGGGAGCCACCGCCAATTTCGGTGGCGGCAGCCATGTGTTGACCTCCGCATCGTTTATCACCGGTTCGGGAACATTGGCTGTCAGCGGCAATGCGACCACTCTCAGCGCCAGCGGCAACTTCGACTTGGGGGTCACGCTGAATGTCACTGCGGGTTCAGCCACACTCACATCGAGTGCCAACGTGACGTTCGCCACGTTGAGCGTCACCGGCGGCACACTAAACTTCAACACTGCCACTCCCGTGGCGGTGGTGAATGTCAGCGCTGGGACGCTGGGCGGTACGAGTCCCGTGAGTGTGACCGGACCGCTGACATTGAGTGGCGGTGCGATCAGCAACCCGCTCGTCACTGCCAATGGCGGATTGAACATCACTGGTGGTTTCACACTTGATGGCGGCAAGCTGATCAATCCCACCACGGCCATCTGGAGCGCGGGCAATTTCACCGGGGCGAACGGCGCAGTGTTCAGCAATCTGCTTGGTGCGACGTTCATCACCACCTTCGACGGCAACGCACCATCGGGCGGCGGGGCGACACCGCTCTTCGTCAACGCCGGGCTGCTTCAGAAAACCAATGGCACCGCGGCCTTGGGAACTACATCCATCGACTTCACGTTCATCAACACCGGCACAGTGGAAGTGCGCACCAACACGCTGCGCTACAATATCAATCAGCAGACTGCCGGGCTGACCTTGCTCAATGGCGGCAATCTGGCAGCCCAGGCGCAGCCGTTGCAGATTCTTGGCGGCAGCCTGGTGGGCGCCGGGTTGCTCAGCGTTGCGAACGTTCAGAACGTCATCAATGCCTCCGTGATCAGCCCGGGCTCACCGTTGGGCCGGTTGGACATCAACGGAAATTACCAACAGACGGCCTCCGGAATTTTGAACATCGAGTTGGGCGGCTATTCGGCCGGGAATAATTTCGATCTGGTGGCGGTTACAGGCGGCGGCGCTGGCGGAGCAGCGACGCTTACTGGAACTCTCAACCTGACTTTCACCAACGGCTTCTCTCCGACCAATGGTGCGGCGTTTACATTCCTGACCGCCCTCAATCGCTCCGGAGCATTTTTAAACTTCAACTATCCTTCCAACGACATTGGGTTGGAAATCAGTTACGACCTTACTTCCGCGAGAGTCACGGTTTTGAATTTGAAACCCGTCGTGGCCAATCCAATCGTTGATCCCACGGCCGGCACCTATGGGACGGTCTTCAACTTCCAGTTCCCCGCGAATACGTTTACCGACCCGGACAACAACCCATTGACTTATTCGGTGAGCGGTCTGCCTCCGGGCGTGACCTTTGTTGGCTCGACGCGCACTTTTTCCGGCACACCAACTCAGGCGGGCGTCTTCCCCGTGACGGTGAAGGCAACCGACAACGGCATTCCAAGTCTCACAGCGACCAACACCTTCACTCTCACCGTCAATCCGGCAACGCTTACTGTCACAGCCCAGCCGCAGACCAAAGCCTATGGCGCAACCGATCCGGTGCTCACTTTCACGGTGGACGGACTTCAGTTCAGCGACACCGCCGCGACTGTGCTGACTGGTCTGCTTGCACGGACGTCGGGTGAAACCGTTGCGGGCAGTCCTTATGCGATCACGCAAGGCACGCTGGCAGCGAATGGAGATTATACCGTCAATCTTACCGGCAATGATCTGACTATCTCGCCACGGGCACTGACGATTACTGCCAACGACAAGTCCAAGACCTACGGCTCAACGCTGACTCTGAACGGCGCAACGGATTTCATCGCCGCCGGTTTGCAGAACAGCGAAACAATCGGGTCGGTTACTCTGACTGCCAGCGGTTCGCCCACCGGCACGGCCATAACGGCAGCAGCGGGTTCGTACACCATCACACCCAGCGCGGCAACCGGCGGGACGTTCAATGCCGCCAACTACAGCATCACTTACGCGCCCGGCACGTTGACCGTGAACCAAGCGCCGCTCTCGGTTACTGCGGACGCCAAAAACAAAGTCTTCGCGGCGGCTGATCCGGTGTTCACGGTGAGTTACTCCGATTTCGTCAATGGTGAGACATCCGCAGTTCTCGGGGGCACGCTGGCGTTCACCCGCGCTCCCGGCGAAGGCGTCGGCAGTCATCTCATCACGCCGAGCGGCCTGACGAGTGGCAATTACAACATCACCTTCAATCCCGGCACGCTGACCATCACCGCGCCTGCGCCATTGATGCTTCCGCTCACGCTCGCCGGGACGAACGTCGTCATCAGTTGGAACGCCATCAGCAACGGCGTCTATCGCATCCAATATCATTCGGCTCTCAACGCCACCAACTGGACCAACCTCGCGGGCGACATCACCGCCACGAACAGTATCGCGTCCAAGACCGACCTGCGCACCGCAACCAATCGTTTCTACCGCGTGCAGGTTCTGCCTTGAAACAGATTGTGGCGGCAGTCTATGACCGCCTTGGTGGCCGTCGGCAAGGACCTGCGCTCAGAGCGCCGCTACAATGCCGCGCGTCCATGTCCTGAAGGCAGATGCGGCTCGCATGCCCGTGCGGCACGCACTTCACACCCTTAGCCACCCACGGAACGCCCTGGCGGCATAGTAAGACTGCGCTCCGTTGTGACCCACGAAGACGCGGCCGTAGCGGCGATCACAATAGAGCGCGCCGCCGAGTTTTCTCATATCAGCCGGCGTCTTCACCCAGCTCGACGTCTTCAAATCGAACTCTCCCAGCTTTTGCAGTTCGAAATATTGTTCTTCCGTCAAAAGCTCGACGCCCATGGCCGCGGCCATATCCATGGCGGTGGTTTTCGGTCGAGCCTCCTTGCGCGACAACCACCCCTCACGGTCGTAACAAACACTGACGCGGCCTTTGGGAGTTTCCGCGGAACAATCGAAGAAGATGAATTCGCCCGACTTTTTATCCTGACCCACCACATCCGGTTCGCCGCCGCTGCTTTCCATTTCATTGAGCGACCACAGCTTTTCCAGATTGGCTTCAAGCCTGGCCTGGACCTTGGCCCAATCCAAACCTTTATGGCGGTTCAGGTTTTTCTCAAACCGGGCTTTCAATGCCTTGAGCAGTTCTTCCCGTTGTTTTGGCGACAACTCCGTTTTCTTTGAATCACTCATAATTCCATTCATCGTGCCGCCTTTGGGTGAAGCCGCTGTTGAGTTCGCCGGTAAGTTACGGGCGTCGCAATCACCTTCACATCCTTGGAAGGCCGTTTGGTTCTTTTCTTGTCAAGCAAAGCAAGTTGCTTCTCGTCTCGCTTAACCTGATTCGCGGGTTGAGTTGCTTGCGATTCAAGCAATCGCATTGCAGCCAAATCCAAGTCCGTCAGACTGCTCAACAACACATTGGATAGGTGTTCCGCAGAACGTCCAGCGCAGGTCTCGACCAGAAATTGGCTGATGAGAATGACTCGCCTGTCATTGACTGAGAGCGCAAGGCCGCATTCCTTCAACCGGCTCGCCTTCGATGTGGCTCGCTCGACTGCCCGTTGAAACGCATTTTTGGTGTCAGACCTTTTGCGGATGTCGGCAATTTGCTTCCGGCAGACCAGAACAACGTCGAGTTGGATTGGTTCTTTGGTTTGGGACTTGGGTGCGGCAACGGACATCTCGGACTTCACGGGATGGCAGTTCACGAGCGAGAAGCCAGCGCCGACTACGGCGTCAGCCAATGATGTCCATCCGTCCATTCGAGAATGGTGGTAAGTGAAGACGAGCAAACCGTCCTCTCGCAGCACGCGACAACACTCAGCGAAAACAGCACTCAGCTTCGCGGCGAACTGTTCGGCACTGGTGTCCTGCACTTCTTCAACGTGGCGCGTCGTGCTTCGCTTGCCGACGAATGGCGACGGGCCGAGTTGCTGCCAGGCAAAGAAGAAGTCGGCCAGTTCCGAATAATGCACGTTGTCAAAGAACGGCGGGTCGGTCACGACCAGGTCAACACTAGCATCGGCCAAACCTGTTGAAGCCGAACTGCCGCACGAAAGATAAATGGCTCGGGATGCTGGCTTCGGCGGCGGTGGCCACTTCGTTTCGACGCGCCCGCTGAACGGGGCGCTCCCACCGAAAACACGCTTGCCGTTGCTGCTGCCATTCGTCCGCTCAATCTCCAATTCAAACGGAGCTGCGTGATATTCGATGGCGCGCAGTAATCGTGATTTGAACAGAGTGGAAAATGAGCCTGAGCTTTTCGACGTGCCCCAGACGTTGCCTTCAATCGGGACTCGTTCAGGTTTCAGGATGTGGTGCGCGAACATGTGCCGGATTGCTCCCGTGCCCTCGCCTTTGTAGGAAGCGAACATGTTATTGAACTCCAGGACGCCGGAGAAAACGGTTCGCAAGGCGGCTCGCGTCGCGTCGTCGGGCAATTCGAGAATAGCGGCATGCAGCCAGCCGAGCGCGAGCAACTGGCGGTCATTGAAAAACTCACGCCACGACCGGTAAGCGTAGTTCAGCACTTGGCGTGTGTTGTAGCCGTCTTTCAATTCCAACGTCGGCAGCGGGAGTTTACTCCGATGCAACTCCTCCGAACATCGCTGGTAGGCCAGTTCATCCTTGCGCGTGACGGGCAAGTAGAGCTTTTCACCGGAACTGTTGAGAACAAGTTTGGCGAACATCCTGTGTGCTGGCGGATGACCAATCGCCTTGGCGGTTTTTGCAATGGGGAAGACGTGGTGACACTTTCTACAGGTAGCTGACGCGCCACTTGCCGGCCCGGAGTGCAAATCAAAATCGTGTTGGCAATGAGGACAGCGGCTTTTCTCGTCGTTGACATCTGCGGCGAAAATCCCAGCGCATTCCGGGCAGACAACGCGAACTTCTGGTTTGCGGTCGGGATAGGCGTTTCGGACGAAAATGTAAGTCGGAAACAAATCCACATTTGCAGAGCAAGCCGGACAGGGAAGCGTCTTGACCCAAAAAAAATAGAGCGCGTCGCAAACGTGTCCCTCGGCGTCCGCAGTCTGGTAAAGCGCCCGAATACGCTCGCCAACACTGGCTGAAAGCTGGCCGAAGGCTTTCATTAGCGCATCCCGGTTGAGCGGGCCGAGTGAGACCCGCACGGATTCACACGCGACGGGATTGATGTCCCGCCCAAGCGCTGTGAAGCCAAGCTTGTGGGCTTCACCAATCGTCGTCCCGCTCCCCATGAACGGATCGAACACCATCAAGCCAGTGAAGTCATGTTGTCGGTAAAATGCTTCCACAAGGTTTTCGGAGTCCGGCAACGCTGAGCCGAGCAAGATGCCTCGGAAGACAGAACCCAAACGCTTCGCCCACCACTTGTGAATGTGGTAAATGGGCCGATAGACCTCCTTGCGCCAACTCTCCATCTCCGCGAGTTGCGAGATGAACTCAAAGGGAAATGCATCCAACTCGATGAGCCGACGCGCGCGCGGATGTCCGTTGGATTGATGCTGACTATTCATCTTTCTCCGTAGCTTCCGCAGCTTCTGCGACCTCCGCGATGACCTCGCGCGGCGGGCGCATCGCTACAGCCTCAGCCGCTGAACCCTTGAGGCGATAAGCTACGAAGTTGTGTTCCGTGCCCGCCGCTGGATTCTCCACGGACTCGGGCTTCAAGGTGTTCGTCCGCAAGTCGAACGTGTATCCGACAATCAGCTTTTGCGCTTCCCGCCGCACAAGCCTCCCGACTGAGCGGAAGCGAGAGTCCACACGAAAGTCGACGGGAAGAATCAGCGTTTGGTTGTGCGCCGTGCCGGTCGTCAGGCCGAACGGTGTGGGAGCGACATACATCTTGCGGTCACGAATCATGATGTCGCCGTAGCTGCCAAAGCCCTTCACACTTTTGTTCTTGTGAACATAGTCGTGGTCGGCGTTGAGGAAATTGCCGTGGCAGACAACAAGGTCCAAAACCGGATACGAGTCGCCGTCAGGCTCAGCGGGATAGCGACCGAAGATATAGAAGATGGCCCGGCCATTGTGGCTGCCGGACGGAACTTGGCTGTTGCAGTCGTAGTTGGCCTCACGCCCCGGATAAGCCAACCCCTTCACTTCAAAACCGTCAGTCGAAGCAACCAAACGGAAATCTGGATATGTATTTCGCCCGCCGGCCTCAAAATGCAAACCCGTCTTTCCGAGTCGAGCTTTGAACCAGTTCTGGAAGTGGAATTCTTTGTCCTGACGGCTCTCGCGACTAATTAACTTGTTCGCGCGAATGGCTTCGACGCATTGGGCGAAGATTTCGAGACATGGTTGGCCGGTTGGCATGGCGGTGATTGTGTCAGACTTACGCCTTCGCGTAAACCTCCGCGTGTCTGTGGTTCAACTCTGGTAATTCTCCATCCCCACGCAGGAGCAGACCGGGTTGCGGTCGCCGAAGACGTTGTCCACGCGGCCCACGTGCGGCCAGAATTTGTAGTCGTGCAGGCTCTTGGCCGGGAACGCCGCCGCTTCGCGACTGTAGGGACGATTCCAATTGTCGCTGGCGATCTGATCTGCCGTGTGCGGGGCGTTCTTGAGGAGATTGTTCTTCGCGTCGGCTGCGCCGGTTTCCACGGCGGTCATTTCGGCGTGGATGGAAATCATCGCGTCACAGAAACGGTCGAGTTCGTATTTCGATTCGCTTTCGGTCGGTTCGACCATGAGCGTGCCGGCGACGGGCCACGAGAGCGTCGGCGCGTGAAAGCCGTAATCCATCAGCCGCTTCGCCACGTCCTCGGCGGTGACGCTCTTGAACGCGCGCAGGTCGAGGATGCATTCGTGCGCCACGAGGCCGTTGCTGCGGTAGAGCGTCGGGAAATGTTGGGCGAGCCGCTTGGAAATGTAATTCGCGTTGAGGATGGCAAACTTCGTCGCTTCGGTCAGTCCGTCCGCGCCCATCATCGCGATATACATCCACGAGATGGTGAGAATGCTCGCGCTGCCCCACGGCGCGGCCGAGACCGCCCCGATGGGATTTTCGCCACCGAGATTGATGACGTTGTGGCCGGGCAAAAACTCGACGAGATGTTCCGCCACGCCAATCGGCCCGACGCCCGGGCCGCCGCCGCCGTGCGGGATGCAAAAGGTCTTGTGCAGATTCAGATGGCAGACGTCCGCGCCGATGAAGCCGGGGCTGGTGAGGCCGACTTGGGCGTTCATGTTCGCGCCGTCCATGTAAACCTGGCCGCCATTCGCGTGGATGATTTCGCAAATCTCGCGGATGGTTTCCTCGAACACGCCGTGCGTGGACGGATAGGTGATCATCAGGCACGAGAGATCGGCCTGGTGCGCCTCGGCTTTCGCGCGCAGGTCGGCAACGTCAATGTTGCCATTGGTGTCGCACGCGACGGCGACGACTTTCATGCCGGCCATGACGGCGCTGGCGGGATTCGTGCCGTGCGCGGAGGTGGGAATCAAACAGACGTTGCGATGCGCGTCGCCGTGCGATTCGTGATATGCGCGGATGACGAGCAACCCGGCGTATTCGCCCTGCGAACCGGCATTCGGTTGGAGCGAAATGCCGGCGAACCCGGTGATCTCGGCGAGCCAGGTTTCGAGCTGCTCAAACATCTTCTGGTAACCACGCGTTTGTTTGATGGGCGCGAACGGATGAATCTTCGCGAACTCCGGCCACGACACAGGAAACATTTCCGCCGCGGCATTGAGCTTCATGGTGCACGAGCCGAGCGGAATCATCGAAGCCGTGAGCGACAGGTCGCGCGATTCGAGCCGCTTGATGTAGCGCAGCATCTCGGTCTCGGAGTGGTAGCGGTTGAAGACGGGGTGCTGAAGGAAATCCGACGTGCGGTCGCAGGCGTGTTTGGCGTTCTTGGTGGCGTGCTCGGTCAAATCTGCGATGGCGAAGTCGGGTGCTTTGTCGCCGTTGAACACTTGCAAGAGCGCGGCAACGTCCGCCGCGCTGGTGGCTTCGTCGAGCGAGACGCCGATGGTTTTGTCATCAATCGCGCGGAGATTGATACGGTGCGCCTCAGCGGTCTTCAGGATGTCGGCGGATTTCTTTTCGACGAGATTGATCTTCAACGTGTCAAAGCGCGGCGTGGTGGCGACCAGGCAACCGAGCCGTTCCAGACCGGTGGCCAGAACTTCGGTCAACGTGTGGACGCGTTGCGCGATTTGCTTCAAGCCTTCTGCGCCATGATAGCAGGCATAGAGCGAGGCCATGTTAGCGAGGAGCGCCTGCGCTGTGCAGATGTTGCTGGTGGCTTTCTCGCGGCGGATGTGTTGCTCGCGCGTGCCGAGCGCCAGACGAAGGGCAGGTTTGCCGCGCGAATCTTTGGAGACGCCCACGATACGGCCGGGCATCTGGCGTTTGAATTCATCGCGCGTGGCGAAGAACGCGGCGTGCGGTCCGCCGTAGCCGAGCGGCACACCGAAGCGTTGCGCGCTGCCGACGGCGATGTCTGCGCCGAATTCGCCCGGCGGCTTGATGAGCGTGAGGGCGAGCAAATCCGTCGCGACCGTAACCATCGCACCGGCAGCGTGAGCTTTCTCCGTGAACGGCTCAAAGTTATGAATCGCGCCGAACGTATCGGGATATTGAACGAGTGCGCCAAAGACCTTGTCGGAGAACTCGAATGTCTCGTGATTACCAACGACGGCCTCAATGCCCAGCGCTTTGGCGCGCGCAGAAACGACCTCGATGGTTTGCGAATGGCAGGCTGCCGAGATGAAGAACGTGTTGCGCCCGTCCTTGAGCCGGTGCGACATCGTCATGGCTTCGGCGGCGGCGGTGGCTTCGTCGAGCATGGAAGCGTTGGCAATGTCGAGCGCGGTGAGTTCACTCGCGAGCGTCTGAAAGTTCAGCAGCGCTTCGAGGCGGCCTTGAGAAATCTCGGCCTGATAAGGAGTGTATTGCGTGTACCAGCCGGGATTCTCCAGAACGTTCCGCTGGATGACCGGCGGCGTGATGCAGTCGTAGTAGCCTTGGCCGATGAACGAGCGGAACACCTGGTTCTGCGACGCGATGGATTTCAGTTCGCGCAGTGCATCGAACTCACTTTGTGCGGCAGGAAGATCGAGCGGCTTGCTCAGACGGATATGTTTGGGTACGGCCGCGTCTGTCAGTGCGTCCACGGAATTGAATCCAATGGTCTTGAGCATTTCCACCGTCTCAGTGGAGTTCGGGCCGATGTGACGGCGGACAAATTGGTCGGGGTGAGCTAACACGTTTGATTTTATATTCTGAGTTTCCAAAAACGACATGGCGGGAAAATAAAGTTCCGTTGTCAGAGTTCCAAGTTCCAAGTTCTCCAATAAGCGGTTTGTTTTCTTTTTAATGGCGGGTGTTAGCAGGCCCGCTAGACTCAAGTCATGGCAAATCCTCGCAGACAAACATTGATCCGTGCCGCAGCCGGCTTTGTGGTGATCTGGATTGTGGCTTTTGCCGGATATACCGTAGCCAAGAGCATGAAGGTGACTCCCGAAAAGGTCGTTGCCTACGTGGATTCGGTGGATTTGAACGGACTGACAGGCGATGCGAGGGCGCGTGCGATCCGGCGGTTGACGGACATGATGAACAAACTCACCCTTGAGGAGCGTCAGCGATTGCGCATGGCGCGTACAGCCGACAAATGGTTTTTGGAAATGACCGAGGAGGAAAAGGGTGGATTCATCGAGGCGACGATGCCGACCGGTTTCAAACAGATGCTGGCGGCGTTCGAGGAACAACCCGCAGACAAACGGCGGCGCGCAATTGAGGAGTCACTAACCCGGCTTCGTGAGTTGAATTCTCAAACGCGGTCGGGTGCAACAACCAACGCCGCATTCGGAACAAATCGTCCGCCGGGTTTGAGTCCGGAGCTGGAAGCAAAGGTGCGCACGATCGGGCTCAAGAGCTTTTACAGCCAGAGCTCGGCGCAGACCAAGGCGGAACTCGCGCCGGTGCTGGAGGAATTGCAGCGGGCAATGGAGTCAGGACGGATGATGAGGGGAAGATGAACGAACAGTCCAGAGCCCAAAGTCCGGAGTACAGAGTCGAACTGGCATTCACGCTGATCGAATTGCTCGTTGTCATTGCGATCATTGCGATTCTGGCGGCGCTGTTGATGCCTGCGCTCGGCAAGGCGAAGGAGGCAGGGCGCGCGACAGCGTGCCTGAGCAATTTGCGGCAGGTGGGCGTGTCGCTCCAGCTTTACGTGGATTCAAATAATCAACGTCTGCCGATCATGCGCGACAGAATCGCCGTGACGGGAACGAATCAGCCACCGACGAATGGTCTCCCCAGTCCGGAAAAGGTTCTGGTTGGCGAACTGGGCAATACAAACATCCTGCGCTGCCCATCGGATCGCGTTGACCTGTTTATGCAAACGGGTTCGAGCTATTCGTGGAACAGCCTGCTCAATGGTCAGCGCGCTGATGATGTAAAAATGCTGGGAATGAAATTCGACGCCCACGCGATTCCCGTCTTTTTCGACAAAGAAGATTTCCACAAAGCACGCGGGCAGGGGAAGGCTGTGAATTATCTCTATGCCGACGGTCACATCAAGAACCTGCTGGCCATCGAAGGGACGTTGCAGAAATGATTTCACTCACAGAGGTCACAAAGAACTTTAGTTCGCGGATGGCGGTGGAAAAACTCTCGTTAGTCGTCCCACGTGGCGAGATTTTCGGACTGCTCGGGCACAACGGCGCGGGCAAAAGCACGGCCATCGGCATGATGCTGGGGCAGGTCTGGCCGACGAGTGGCGAGGTCAAGGTTTGCGGGCACGACGTGACGACGCAGCGGGCAAAAGCTTTGCACGCCGTGGGCGCGATCTTTGAAGCGCCGGCGTTTTACGATTACATGAGTGGTTGGCGAAACCTTCAGATTCTGAGCCACTACACCGCCCGCACTTCCAACGAGCGGATCAAGGAGGTTATAGATTGGGTCGGGTTGACGGGGAGGGAACACTCGAAGGTGAAAACCTATTCGCATGGTATGCGGGCGCGGCTTGCGTTGGCGCAGGCGTTGTTGCCGCAGCCGGAATTGCTGATACTAGATGAACCGGGCAGCGGGCTTGATCCGGAAGGTATCGCGGAGATGCGACAAACCATAGCGCGACTGCATCGTGAACTGGGGCTGACCATTTTGTTGTCGTCGCATTTGTTGAGCGAGGTCGAGCAGCTTTGCACGCGCATTGCGGTGCTGAACAAGGGGCGGAAAGTTTTCGAGGGCAGGATCACGGAAGTCAGAGCTGCGCGGAGTCGGGTGGCTTTGAAGACGCCTGATTTTGCAGCGGCAGCAATCATTTTGGGTGAACACGGGTTGATTGCCGGGACTGAGGGCGGCGAATTTATTTCTCTCAAAGCTGGAATAACGACGGCAGATGTGGCGAGAACGCTTGTCTCTGCCGGGATCGCTGTCGAGGGAATCTGGCAGCGCCAGCAGACTCTGGAGGACTTTTATCTTGATCTCGTGAAAGCGCCGCCTGCTACCGCCGCAAAGAATTGACGCCATGTTTTATCTCCATCTTCGCAACGAACTCTGGAAGCTCTTTGGCAAAAAACGCACTTACATCGGGTTTGGGGCATTCATTCTGGCACAGGTTGCCATGTCGTTTGCTTTTCAGTCCACCGGTTGGAAGCGAAGTTTCGAGCGTCTGCTCTCAGGTAACGGATATGTGGCGGAGGAATTTGTTTCGGCGCTCACGGTTGCAGTGGTGATGCTCATACCCCAGGTGTCGTTGTTGATGCCGCTCTACACAACGCTCGTGGGCGGCGACCTGGTCGCAAAAGAATACGAGGAAGGCACGCTGCGGATGATGCTGTCGCGACCGGTGTCGCGATTCCGACTGTTGCTCGTCAAATGGATCGCGGGCGTGTTGTTTTCCATGCTGCTGGTGTTGGTTCTGGGAGTGATCGCTCTCGGGGTCGCACGGTTGTTGTTTCCTTGGAAGAGCATGTTCGTGTTCAATCCCGGAGTGACGTTCAGCGTGTTGTCGGCGCACGATGGGTTTATTCGTTACCTGTTGGCGCATGGTTTCATGGCCATCAACGCAGGGGTGATGTTTTCGCTGGCATTCATGTTCTCTTGTTTCAATATCAAGCCCGCAGCGGCGACTGTCGTTGCGCTAACTGTGTTGCTCGCGAGCCTTGTCCTGGAAGCTATCCCGGCGTTTGATGTTTACGAGAACTGGCTTGTCACGCATCACTTCAAGACTTGGCTACATGCTTTTCAATCACCAGTTCCATGGTCGCAAATTGCACAGTCGGAGATAATTCTTCTGGGTGTGGCGATGAGTTGTTTTTTGGTTGGTTGCACGGCATTTCAAGTGCGCGACATCAAGTCGTAGATACTTGGGGAATCGCTTGCAAAGGGGCGGTAAAAACGCCCAAGTCCGCCAGTCTTTTGACCGCAACATATCTGGGTGTTGCAAGAAAAAACCTACAACTAATAGTGTTTTCAAGGGTAAAAGAAATCCACTTAGGTGTTGTGTGAAGCGCACAATTTTTCTATCGTTTTGAACCGGAACTTCGCGGTATCAAGCGACTCATTTTCGGCAGGTTTATCATGTCAAATTCTAGCGAGAAAACTTTGGAAGAGACGGTGGAACAAATGCCGTCCGACACGACGGTGAAGTCGGATTATGGCTCGGCGCAACTCGGAAAACTCGAGGGTCTCGAAGCCGTGCGCAAGAAGCCGGGCATGTACATCGGCGGCACGGATGAACGCGCGCTGCATCATTGCGTGAGCGAGGTGCTGGATAATTCCGTGGACGAACATCTGGCCGGGCATTGCGACCACATTGATGTGACGATTCACGTGGATGGCTCGATCTCCGTTCGCGACAACGGGCGCGGCATCCCGGTGGACATTCATCCGCAATATAAAATCCCCGGCGTCGAGATGGTGCTGACGACGTTGCACTCGGGCGGCAAGTATGGTCAGGGCGGCTACAAATTTTCCGGCGGCACGCACGGCGTGGGTGCCAAGTGCGTGAACGCGGTCAGCGAATGGTTCGAGGTCGAGGTGTCGCGCAACGGCGAGATTCATCACATGGAGTTTGAGCGTGGAAAGACGACGAAGAAGCTCGATGTCATCGGCAAGGCGAAGGGCACAGGGACGTTGATCACGTTCAAGCCGGACCCGGAGATTTTCCGTGAAACGGTGGAATTCAAGTCGGTGATTATCTCGCAGCGGTTGCGTGAGCTGGCGTTTTTGAATTCAGGTTTGGAAATTATTTTCACGGACGAACGCCAAACGACAACCGAGCCGGAAAGATTTTTCTACAAGAACGGCGTCGAGGAATTCGTCAAGCAGCTCAACAAGAACAAGGAGCCGTTGCATCCGAAGCCGATCGCGTTTCGCAAGGAGACAACCGAGAAGCTCGACGACAAGAACATCGAGGTTCACGTCGAGGTCGTGATGCAATACAACGACAGCTACAACGACCAGGTGTTGTGCTACACGAATACGATCCACAATCCCGATGGCGGCACGCACCTCTCCGGCTTCCGTAGCGCGGTGACGCGGGCGGTCAATCAATACGCCAAGTCGAACGAGTTGCTGAAGGAGAAAGACCCGCAGATCACCGGCGACGACGTGCGCGAAGGTTTGACGGCGGTGATTTCGGTGAAGCACAGCGATCCAAAGTTTGAATCGCAGACCAAGGTGAAGCTGCTTTCACCCGAGGTGGAGCGTATCGTCGGCTCGGTGAGTTACGAGGGATTGATGAGTTATTTCGATGCGAACCCGCCCATCGCGAAACGCATCATCGAAAAAGGTCTCACTGCTGCCCGCGCCCGCGAGGCCGCGCGCAAGGCCCGCGAGGCAGTTCGCAAATCAGCACTCACCGGCGGTGGTTTGCCGGGCAAGCTGGCGGATTGTTCCGACCGAGATCCGGCGAACACGGAATTGTACATCGTCGAAGGTGACTCCGCCGGTGGCTCGGCCAAGCAAGGTCGCGACCGGAAGTTTCAGGCGATCCTGCCGATCCGCGGCAAGCTCATCAACGTGGAGAAGGCCCGCCTAGACCGCGTGCTTCAGAACAACGAAATCCGGACGATGATCACCGCCATCGGCACGGGCATCGGCGATGGCGAAGGTGAAGGCGCGTTCAACCTGGAAAAGCTGCGCTACCACAAGATCATCATCATGACGGATGCCGACGTGGACGGCTCGCACATCCGCACGTTGCTGCTGACGTTTTTCTACCGCCAGATGCCGCAGCTCGTGAAGCAGGGCTTCGTCTATATCGCGCAGCCGCCTCTCTACTCGATCACGCGCAAGAAAAAGACCGACTACATTGACGATGACGTGCAGCTCAACCGCATCCTGCTGCAAAACGGCGTGGAGGAAGTGAAGTTGAAAAACCTCGCCGATGGCCGCGAGTTCACGCCAAAACAGTTGGAAGAAATTCTGACGCTGCTCGAATCGCTCGACAAACATGCGACCTACATCAAGCGGCTCGGCGGAGATTTTGCCGAGTATGTCGAGAAGCGCACGGCGGACGGATTACTGCCGCAGTTCATGGTCAAAGTGCGCGATGGCAACGACGAGACCGTGCATTATTTTCAGAGCAACGAGGAAGTGGACGAGTTCAAGGCTGCGAACAACGATCTGTTCGGCGGCGACACGGAAGTCGAGCGCAGGAAGGACGGCCCGACGCGGCGCGCGAAAGTTTCCGACCTGCATCTCGAAAGCAAAGCCACCGCCGATCTGCTTGGCAAACTCTCGAAGAAAGGTCTGGCCGTGGATCATTACACCGCGCAGGACAAGCCGCTGTTTGAACTTACCGAGGGTGAAGGCGAACGCGCGACCGCAACGCCGTTGTTCTCGATCCCGGAAATCCTCAACGGTGTAAAAGCCGTCGGAAAGAAAGGCATCCAGATGTATCGCTTCAAAGGACTGGGCGAAATGGATGCGAAAGAGCTTTTCGAGACCACGATGAATCCGGTCCGGCGCAAACTACTGCGCATCGAACTTACGGATGCCGTCGAGGCGGAGGAGATGTTCGTGCGCCTTATGGGCGACGAAGTCGAACCGCGCAGGCAGTTTATCGAAGACAACGCACTGAACGTGCGGAATCTGGATGTTTAAACTTTAGAAGAAAAAAGAATTGAAGATGTAGTCTCATGTGACTACATTCAGCGCATGAAAGAGAAAAAGAGCATGTCATACAAGATAAACAAGCGTTCCGAGCCTGCGGTGTTGCGTGATTCGGCGGTTGCTGAATGGGGACGCATCGTCACCGTTCGTGATGCCAAGGCTCACCTGTCTGCGTTGCTTGAGTGGGTGTCGGCGGGCCATGAGTTGACCATCACCAGCGATGGGCAACCCAAGGCCAGGCTTGTCAGTGTTACGTCATCCAAGCCTCGGAAAGTTTTCATGGGCATGGGTGATTACCTGATGAAGCAACCGATCCACCGCGGGTCGGCCGATGAGGCAGTGAGTTGGACGCGCGGCGAATGGTAAAATGTATCTGGACTCCGCCACCATCGTGAAGCTGCTCGTCCGCGAACCTGACAGCGAGTGGTTCGTGCGCAATCTGTCGGGGCACGGTTTCGACACGTCGGAACTGGCCCTGACGGAGGTTTGCGGCGCGCTGCTGTTCAAAGAACGCGACAACTTCATCACGGCGGAAGAACGCGTGAAGGCCGCGGAAAAGTTTTATTCACTGGTGGACGATGATCTGATCGTGCTCCACCCGTTGAATCGCCGGGTTCTCGAACGTGCGCGGGCGATTCAACTGGCGTGTCATCCGCACGTCCCACTGCGGACGCTGGACGCGCTGCACGTTGCCACCTGCGATTTGCACCATGGCGGAACGCTTGCCACAACGGATCGCCGAATGCGCGCCGCGTGCGCGCAGCTTGGCATCGCGCTAGTGCCAGCGAAACCCGAGGACGTGAACGCCAACTAGAATTTACCAATCATGCCAGACGAAACAGATTCCAATCAGCCGTCACAACCGCCATCCACGCCGGAGCAACGACCCAGCGGCGGTGCTTACACGCAGGGCGAAAAGATTTCCAAGATCAATGTGGCCGACGAGATCAAGAACTCGTTTCTCGACTACTCGATGTCGGTGATCATTTCGCGCGCACTGCCCGACGTGCGCGATGGGCTCAAGCCTTCGCAGCGCCGCATCCTTTACGCGATGGAGAATCTGTCGCTGTTCCCGGGGCGCAAGCACATCAAGTGCGCCAAGATTTGCGGCGATACCTCCGGCAATTATCATCCGCACGGCGAAGCAGTCATCTACCCGACCCTCGTTCACATGGCGCAGCCGTGGGCGATGCGCGAGAAGCTCGTGGACGGCAAGGGGAACTTTGGTTCGGTCGAAAATGATCCGCCGGCGGCGATGCGTTACACCGAGGCACGGCTCACGCACCTCGGCGCAGCGCTGATGCAGGACATGGAGAAGGACACGGTGGATTTCGTCCAGAACTACGACGAACGCCTCACCGAGCCGACGGTTTTCCCTGCTGCGTTTCCGAATCTGCTCGTCAATGGCGGCACGGGCATCGCCGTTGGCATGGCGACGAACATGCCGCCACACAATCTCGGCGAGGTGATTGATGGGATCTGCGCGCAGATTGACAAGCCGACGATCACGATTCCGGAGTTGATGAAAATCATCAAAGGTCCGGACTTTCCGACCGGTGGTTTTCTGTGCGGCGTCGAGGGCATCAAGAATTATTTCACGACCGGCAAGGGCAGCCTCAAGCTGCGCGGGCGCATCGGCGTGGAGGAGATGAAGGGCAATCGTGAGCAGCTCGTCATCACCGAGATTCCGTTCAACGTCAATCGCGCCGGCCTCGAGGAGCAGATCGCCAATCTCGTCAACGAGAAGATCATCACGGAAATCTCCGCGATGCGGAACGAGTCGGACGAACATTGTCGGCTGGTGATCGAGTTGAAACGCGACGGAAATCCAAAGGTGGTCATCGCGAATCTGTTCAAGCACACGCAGCTTGAGATTTCGTTCAGCGTCAACTCGCTGGCGATTGATCATGGCCGCCCGAAGACGCTCAATCTCAAGGAAATCATCCAGTGCTACATCGAGCACCGCCGCGAAGTCATCTTGCGCCGCACGCGTTACGAATTGCGCAAAGCCGAGGAACGGGCGGAGTTGCTCGAAGGTTATCTCATCGCGTTGTCAAATCTTGACGAGTTCATTCACATCATCCGCTCCAGCAAAACCCGCGATGAAGCTCGTGTGAAGCTGCTCGCGTTCGAGTGGTCGCGGGCGCAGGTGGAAAAGTGGGGCATCTTGATCCGCAGCGAAGCGCGCTTGCAGGCCGGGCGTTACGCGCTGACCGAACGACAAGTGGACGCGATTTTGGAACTGCGCTTGTATCAATTGACCGGACTGGAAATTGACAAGATTGACAAGGAATACAAAGCGCTGATCGAAGTCATCAAGGACTTGCTCGACATTCTGGCGAAGGAATCGCGCGTGATGGCGATCATCAAGGCCGAGTTGCAGGCGATCAAAGAAAAGCACGCTACGCCGCGCAAGACCGAGATCGTGCCGGACGAAGGCGAGATTGCCATCGAGGACCTCATCGCTAACGAAGGCGTCATCATCACGCTCACGCACAACGGCCTGCTCAAGCGCACCAACGTCAGCCAATACCGCGCGCAGCGTCGCGGCGGCAAGGGCGTCATCGGCATGACCACGCGCGAAGGCGAGACGGCGGACGACAAGGATTTCGTGGAGCATCTGTTCACGGCGAGCACGCACGACTATCTGATGTTCTTCACGAACACGGGCCGCGTGTATGTCGAGCGCGTGCATGAGATTCCCGACATGGGCCGCGCCGCGAAAGGTCGCAGCATCGCGAACTTGCTGGAGTTGAAAGCCGACGAAAAGGTCGCTGCGCTCATCCGTATCTTGTCAAAGACCGATGCGAACAAGGAAGACGTGACGTGGCAGCAGTCAGGCGAACTTTTCTTTGCCACACGACAAGGCACGGTGAAGAAAACTTCACTCAATGAATTCTCCAACGTCCGCAAGGGTGGTATCATCGCCATCGGAATTGAGCAAGGCGACGCGCTCATTGATGTGAAGCTCACGCGTGGCAGTACCGGCGAAGGTGATCCCGGTGATGGCGTTGTGTTGATCACCAAGGATGGCATGAGCATTCACTTCCACGAATCTGACGTGCGCTCAATGGGGCGCGCTGCGGGCGGCGTGCGCGGAATCAATCTGGAAACGGGCGACGCTCTGGTCGCCGCAGCCATTGTTGTCAAAGACGCCACGTTGCTCGTGGCGGGCGAGAATGGTATCGGCAAGCGCACCGGGTTCGATGAATACCGCGTCCAGTCGCGCGGCGGCAAAGGCATCATCACGATGAAGACCGGCGACAAGACCGGCGGCGTAGTGGGCGCGCTCACGGTGAAAGACACCGACGAGATCATGTTGATCACCGTTGGCGGACAGATGGTGCGGACGAACGTGAAGGACATCCGCGAAGCGGGCCGCAATACTATGGGCGTGAAACTCGTGAACCTCGACGCGGGCGACAAACTGCAGGCAATTGCACCGGTTATCAGTGAATCGCAGGAAGAGTCAACGAGTGGCGAAGAAGGTGCTTGAGAAGCTGATGAAATCCGGCCTTGGAGCGGATTTTATCATGGCTAGCACCGGCATCATTCAAAAGTTCTAGTCTCTGCGATGGCAAAGCTTGTTGTCATATCGCAGGGACTCAAGGGCGCGTCTTACGAAATGGGCACCCATTGGGTGACGATTGGACGCGCACCCGGGAACGCATTTCAAATTGTCGAACCTTCCGTCAGTGGGCACCACTGTGAAGTTCAGATGCGGGGTGGGGAACTTATTGTGCGGGACATGCGTTCGACGAACGGGACATTCGTCAAGGGAGGGTTGATCACCGAGGCTGTCGTGGCGCTGGGAGAAAGGTTTCTTATCGGCCATGTGGAACTTCGACTCGAATCGTCCGCATGGCATCAGGATTTGGCGATTCAAAAGGTCTCAAACCAGCCTGGCGACAAGCGAGTGAACGTGGAAACAAGTTTCCAGAAAAAGACTCGGGTTCTGATGGTGGATGACAGCATGGCGTTTCTGGAGGCGGCGGGGGAAATGTTTGAGAACCTTGCCAACGGCTCGTGGGAAATTCACAAAGCGAGCGCAGCGGATCAGGTGTTCGCCATTCTACACCAGTACTACATTGACATGGCGATCCTGGACATCGGGATGCCAATGCTCGACGGCATGCAGTTGCTGACGATTATCCACCGGCGTCACCCCGATGTGAAGAAAGTGGTATTGACCGGCTGCGCGACGGCAGAGCATCGAGCCACGTGTCTCGCAAACGGGGCGGAATTATTTTTGGAAAAACCGGTGACGCATGACGGCTTTAGGTCAGTGTTTAACGTGGTAAATGATCTGATCTCATGGCGTCAACATGAAGGGTTTTCGGGGACGCTGCGACACGTGGGGTTGTCGGACGTGATCCAGATCGAATGTCTGGGACGTAAATCGTGCATTCTCGAAGTGCGTAATGAACAGACGCACGGCGAAATCTTTATCGAATCCGGAATGATTGTTCATGCTACAACCGGGGCTGTCTCTGGAGAGAAGGCTTTTCAGCGACTGCTTTCGTTAAACGACGGTCAGTTTCATCTGCGCCAGTTCGAGCAACCAGCAGAATGCACACTGCAAGGTGCGTGGGAATGTCTCCTTATGGAAGCGGCACGCCTGCGCGATGAAGAGCGGACGGCTTTGTCCATTGCAGAAACAATGTTTCTCGACAGGGCCGCGCTGGCCGGGAAAAAGTCAGCAACTCCGGATGCCGAACCTGCAATCGGTGAAGAATTGGTCGTGGTGTCAACCTACGACGGTCAGTGGCATCCTGTGAATGGCGACAAGTGAAGCACGGCATCGTCACTCGTTCAGACCGGAGTGAGAGGGTGGCGTGGTGCGGCGTAGCATTTCGTCCAGGTCCGACGTGAAATCACTTCCTCGCAATTCAGCGGAATCTTCATTGTCGTGCAGCAGGTCCTCAGTCCGATGTGGCGAGGCAGAGAGAAAATCCATTGCGCCACGTGAGGTTATTTCCTGGAAAAACCGTGCCGTGGCAGTTTCGCCGGGGCTTGGGTTGGTTGCAATCTCTGTAAGCTGCACAAGCAGGCCCGGACGGCCTCCTCGATGAGTGAGCCAGCGATCGAACCATGATGATTGAACCGGTAGGGAATTGAGTGCGAAGAACAGAATGTCTGCGTCGGCGGCGTTGAGCGCTGCCCGTTCGCCAAGTTCGGGCGCGTTCAGGTATTCCATGCGCCACCAGTAAAACTCAAACTCGATATCGGTCCAGAATTTCTGCACCAAAAAATCACAAGCGGCAGTGGCGCGATCTCTGGCCTCATGGTTTTCATATACTACGAGCACATGGCAATGATCCTTGCCTTGGAGACTTTTGGCGATCTTACTGGTGATGTCTTTCATCGCTTAATACGACCGAAGGGAAATGCTGCAACGTACGACTTCGACACACGGATCGGCCGCTCAGTACAAGGTCAACCTCTTGCATGCAGACGCAAGGACATTTTTTGACTAGATATCCACAGGTATTGTCTTTGGAAAGGCGACTCTCCATGGACGGCATGCTTGGGATACGAGGTATTACTTTCCATATTCCGAGCGTAAACAGGGTCTCCATATTTTGCTATGCTCGCGCTCAAGACTTGGAGACGGCCTTACCAAATGGTGACGGTCACGGCGAAAGGCGTTCGATCTTCCACTCGCCGTCCGCCTGCCTGCTGTAGCTAAAACGGTCGTGCAACCGGCTGGCACGTCCCTGCCAGAATTCCACGCGTTCCGGCGTCAGAACATACCCACCCCAAAATGGTGGCAGAGGAATGTCTGCCGGGAACTTTTCAGCGGCCTTCTGCCAGAGTTTTTCCAGTGCGTCCCGACTTTCGACGGTGGTGGTCTGATTGGACGCCCATGCTCCGAGCTGGCTGCCGCGTGGACGACTCTTGAAATAGGTCTCGGATTCTTCACGCGAAAGTTTTGTGACGGTGCCGGCGACGCAAACCTGGCGTTCCAATTCTGGCCAGAAAAAAGTCAGCGCGGCATTTGGATTCGCGGTGAGTTCACGACTTTTTCGGCTTTCGTAGTTGGTAAAAAAAATAAAACCCCGTTCATCCGCGCCCTTCAACAAGACAGTACGTGTTGAGGGGCGGCCCTGTTCGTCCACGGTGGCGAGAGTCATTGCATTAACATCGGCGGGTGCATGACCGAGCAGCGCGTACCAGAGTTTGTAGATGGCAATGCCAAGTTTCCGCCAGCGGGAGCCGGATTGAGCAGCATCAGAAAACCATGAATGGAATTGGGTCAGCGGATCGGCGGAGAGATGTCCGTGATCGAGTTCTCCGGCGCGGTAGTCCTTTCGCAGTTTGGCGATGTCCATGCCGGCGCAGATTACTATGTGGAAAGAGGAACATCCACTTCGAAGCACGGCTCAATTGTGTTCCGGTTTTTCCACGACTCCCTTCCGTACTGAATGTGCTGTGAATCGCGCAGGATTCTCTCAACTTTGATTCCGTGAGTGTTATGCTGGTTGCGCATTGGTGACATGAAGTTGTTGTTCAAACTGGCGGGAAACGCTTATGAGTGTTTTTTTCCACGGCTGGCATTGCTGGCCGTAGGAATTCTGTTGTGTGGTGGGCTCGTCGCAGAGGCGCAGGGGGCGCAGCCGGTCGTTGCAATTCATGATTCGGAATACACCCGTGCGTTGGAGAATATCAACGCATCGGGCGCCACACCGAGCGGCGGCGGTACCACGGGCAAGGAATGGTGGACAACGGACTGGCATTACTTTGTGATGCCGGAGGCAGTCAAGGAGGCTCTGAAATCTGATGGCACGAAGTTCACTGTCCTTGGAGATTCAAACATCATCTCGGGAGCACTTCTAACAAACGGGCTTCCCAAGTATCCCATCGTCATCAGCCTTGCGTCCGAGGCCATCCTGGATAGCGAGATTGCGCAGTTCACCAATTACGTGGCTGCGGGTGGATTTCTATTCATCGGCTCGTCTGCTTTTACACGCAATACCAACGGCACGGCGCGCGGGGACTTCGCATTTGCAACCGAGATGGGTGTGCACTCGTTCAATTCTGCCTTGAACAACTGGGTGCAGAACAGCACGTACGCGCGCCAGGGCAGTCATCGCATCAATACACACATTCCCGGCGGCACACTGACTTGGAGGCTGCCCTCTTCTTCCGAGGAAATCCCATGGGGAACCAATCCGACGAGAGTTTACCAACAGGCACACGATGTCTGGCGAGTAGTCAACAGTAACGCCACTGTGATCGCACAGGGAGATTCGTCGCCGTTTCTGACAGTGAAGCAATACGGCCAGGGCTATTTCATTTATTGTTCCGCCATGCAACCTCTGCTTGGCAACGGCGGCTGGGCTCCGACCATGTATGCTTACCTTACTTTGAGGCGGAGCATTGAATGGGCATTTGAGACTGCAAACGTTCCCGTGATGAAAATCAGTCCCTGGCCGTTCCAATACGATGCGGCCTACATGGTGCGCCACGATTTGGAAAATCTCTCCAATGAAATCGCAGGGGCGCATTCTTCCGCGCTGATGGAGTACACAAACGGTGCGCGGGGTGATTACTACTTTTGCACCGGCACCCTGCGCGAGGACATGTCCGGCGCCTATAACACCAATACGGTCATCAACAATCTGCGCGGCGCAATCAGCACAAATGGTGCAACGATGACCACGCATCAAGGCGGCCTGAAGAATGCCAACAATCTTTCGCTCACGCGGTCCGACTATGATTACTGGCACTGGGGAACGGACGAAGTGCTGGATATAACGCCAGCGGGTTATTCAAGTGGATCGAACTACGCCTACTCATCCCTGTCACTATCCTTCCAGGACATCGAATCCTGGTTCTCCGGTTTGATGACGAACGGAATGCGGATTTGGTGTTCACCTTACTTCGACGCCACACGCGAGGGTTCCATGAACATTCAATCTCATTTGAACGTGAAGATTGCCGGTGAACAAAAAGTCGCGCCATTCCCTCATTGGACTCTTTCAACGGTCACTCCCAACAAGCGGTTTTCCATTCTGAGCGAGCCGTTGAGTGACTGGTTTGTCGGTTCACAGATTTCACACTCCATGGAAGCGGGTCACAATACTTCAACCGTCAGGGCGGAAGTGGATTTCTACTACAACCTCGGTGCGCTCATCAACCAGTACTCCCACACACTCTCCACAGGACTTGGACCTTCCGGCTCGACGGCGACGGATTACCTGCTCTACACGACGGATACGAATCGTTTCCCCCGGTTGTGGTTGGCAAACGGTATCGGAATTTACAATTGGTGGTTGCAACGTTCCAACGTGCAAATCACCGCGAACTACACGACAAATGACAACCAGTTTTCAGCACAATTTGGTATATCTGGTTCAACCAGCACAAACACCGCCGTCGAACTGATTACACCTGTCACGTTTGGTTTCTGCAATCTTCAGGTTTTTACCAACGGTGTGCTCGCGCCGACGAACATTTATCGCACGCAAGGACAGCTAGTCCGGCTCCGTGTCGGTACAACCGTTACCAATGCAACCATCAACTACTACCCGCAATCCCCCGCAGCAGTTGTCTTCTCGGAAAACTTCGACGCCTTGAGCACACCTTCGTTGCCTGCAGGTTGGAGCACTTCGGCCAGTGGTTCACAATCAGCATGGGTGACGCAATCCGCCGTGGCTGACACCGCTCCAAACGCCGCATTTTCGGCCAACGCCTCCAACGTCGGAGTTAATGAACTGGTCACTCCTGCAATTAACCTTTCGCCCGGACAAGCGGTCATTGCATTTAGGAACAACTACAACATGGAGGCCGGTTCCGGCGGAGTGGGGTATGATGGCGGAGTGCTCGAAGTCAAAATCGGCACTAACGCGTATCAGGACATCATTGTTGCAGGAGGAAGTTTTGTCAGTGGCGGCTATAATTCACTCATAGACTCAGGATTCGGGAATGCTCTAAGCAATCGGCAGGCATGGAGTGGAAGCTCAGGCGGCTTTATCACCACGGTGGCCAATCTTCCCACACTTCTTTCCAACAGCGTCGTGAAGTTTCGTTGGCGTTGCGGAACGGATGATGGCGGTGTGAGCGGAACCGGATGGCGGATTGATGGAGTTGTGGTCACCAACCTGGTCTGCAACTGCTGCGTTGTCGGCACGAATTCACCAACGCTTCCGGCTCAAACGAACCGGACGGTGGACGAATTGAGTTCCCTTTCCGTTACCAACACCGCCACGGACGCGGACATGCCGAATGACTTCTTGAACTATACTTTGCAAAACGCGCCCGCGGGTGTTGCCATTGACTCCAATGGGGTAATCACGTGGACGCCCTCGGAGTCTCAAGGCCCGTCCACCAATAATATAACGACCATAGTTACTGACAGCGGAGGTCGAACTGCCACGAACAGTTTCTCCGTCATCGTAAATGAAGTGAATTCCGCTCCGACGCTGCCTGTGCAGGGTAATCGCTCGGTCAGTGAGATGACAACTCTCACTGTCACCAATGCAGCGAGCGATTCGGACCTGCCGGCGAACAGCCTGACTTACATGCTGATTGCCGCGCCCGTCGGAGCGATTATTTCCACCAACGGCGTCATCACATGGACGCCGTTGGAGGCGCAAGGGCCGGGCACGAATACGATCACGACCACCGTGAGCGATGGCGCGTTGAGTGCGACAAACAGTTTCACAGTGACTGTCAACGAGGTGAACGTTGCACCTGTGTTTGTTGGAACACCGACGAACCGGACGGTTGCAGAGCTGGCAACATTGACTGTGACAAATAACGCCACGGATGCGGATGTGCCGGCAAACACGTTGACATACTCCCTTCAAAATCCGCCAGGTGGTGCTGTGATTTCAACGAATGGAGTGATCACGTGGACGCCAACCGAGACGCAGGGCCCGAGCACCAATACGTTTACAACTATCGTGAGCGACGGCCTTGTGAGTGCAACGAACAGCTTTGTGGTCACTGTGACTGAAGTGAACGTCGGGCCTGTATTTGTTGGAACACCTACGAACCGAACGATTGCAGAGTTGACGATTTTGACGGTGACGAATAACGCCACTGATGTGGACGCGCCAACGAACGCGCTGACCTATTCATTGCAGAACCCGCCAAGTGGCGCGGTCATTTCAACGAACGGTGTTATCAACTGGACTCCGATGGAAGCGCAAGGGCCAAGCACGAACACGATTACGACTATCGTGAGCGATGGCGCGTTAAGTGTGACAAACAGCTTTGTGGTGACTGTAACTGAGGTGAATGTAGCGCCTGTGTTTGTTGTGACGCCGACAAACCGAACGATTGCGGAGTTGGCGACATTGACGGTGACGAACAACGCGACAGATGCAGATGTTCCATCTAACACACTGGCTTATTCGTTGCAGAATCCTCCATCTGGTGCAGTTATTTCGACAAATGGCGTCATTACGTGGACTCCAACGGAAGGGCAAGGACCGAGCACGAATACGATTACGACGGTGGTAAACGACGGCGACTTGAGCACGACAAACAGCTTCACGGTGACTGTGACCGAGGTAAATGTCGCGCCCGTTTTTGTTGGAACGCCGACGAACCGGACGGTTGCAGAGCTGACGACATTGACGGTGACGAACAATGCGGTGGACGCGGATATTCCCGCCAACACGCTGACCTACTCGCTGCAAAATGGGCCAAGCGGAGCGGCGATTGACACGAATGGCGTGATCAGTTGGACGCCGAGCGAGGTGCAAGGCGCTGGTACGAACACGATCACGACCATTGTGAGCGACGGCCTGTTGAGTGCTACGAACAGTTTCACAGTGACTGTAACTGAAGTGAACGTCGCGCCTGTGTTTGTTGGGACGCTGACGAACCTGACGGTTGCAGAGCTAACGACTTTGACTGTTACGAACAACGCGACGGATGCGGATGTGCCAGCAAACACGTTGACCTATTCGTTGCAAAACGCACCTGTTGGGGCGGCGATTGACACGAACGGCGTAATCACATGGACGCCGACTGAATCGCAAGGACCGGGCACGAACACAATCACGACGATTGTGAGTGATGGCGCGCAGAGTGCGACGAACAGTTTTGTTGTTGTGGTGACCGAAGTGAATTCTGCTCCCATCTTGCCGACACAGAATGGTGTTGTCGTCGCTGAATTGACCACCTTGACTGTGACCAACGCGGCCACAGACGCCGATTTTCCTGCAAACGTGTTAACCTACCAACTGATCAACGCCCCGTCGGGTACGAGCGTTTCCGCCGCAGGCGTGATCAGTTGGACGCCGACAGAGATGCAAGGGCCGAGTACGAATACGATTACGACGGTGGTTAACGACGGTGCGCTGAGTGTGACGAACAGTTTTGTTGTGACTGTGACCGAGATGAACGTCGCCCCTGTGTTTGTTGCGACGCCGACGAACCGGACGATTGCGGAACTGACGACATTGACGGTGACGAACAACGCG
>JABFSR010000256.1 GCA_013140495.1 Verrucomicrobiota bacterium | reverse complement strand
CGCGTTGTCAGGCGAAACGGCAATCCACACGTCCATGTCCCGCGTCGGGCGGACATAGCCGTGATAGGCAACCGCATGACCGCCGACGAGCAGGTATTCAACCCCAGCATCGTTTAGACAGGTTAGGAATTCGCGGAAGTCCTCGCTGAGATGGCTGGGATTCATAAGCGTATTGGCGGGCGAGTTCGAGCTGTTGCAAGCGTTCCAAGGGTGTGAGCGAACGCCACCACGCGCGGTCAGAAGCCTCCGCTGCGGCGTGCGAGGCAAACCGGGTAACAATCGGTTGGATGACTCTTGGGCGTCGGTCGTTCATGTATTGATGGTATCAAAAACCGAAGCGCGAGTCACGCTGTCGAGCGCGGACTTGTTCCGTAACTCAGCGTTGGCTTTGGCGACTTGGTCGAGCGCGAAATTCATTTCAGGTCGGTAATTTGGTTAAATTTTAGCTGGCAACAAACCATAAGGATTTCCAACTCGGACAGAGTTTTTTGGCTTGCCCGGAAGTCGGGCTAAAAATCTGCGGAAGATGACTACCAAGTCGTTTGCATCTTCATAAAAAAAGAATGGCTGTCCCTTGCCGGGAGTGATTGGAACTATTTTGTTAGGTGCAGTTTCAAATTGCACGCTGGATGTCCATTTAGAAACAATCTTGCCTGGGTTATCAAATTGTTCGCGAATCTCGTCCAACTCGCTTCGCAAAATGTAACTGTATCCCCAATTTTGGAATGCACCCAGATAGGCCATAACAAGGATCGCTACTTGGTGCTTAATCTTCAAATCTTGCGCTGAAAATTGTTTTGTCTCCAAGAAACCAGCGAACAGCGTATCATAAAGCGAACCTTTTAGTCCGTTGCAACCTTGATCGGCTTTCTTGTCATTCACAGTTTTTCTCGGACGCCTGCAAAGCAATGCTAAACCAGTCCGCTCGTTTCTCGCTATTTCTTGCTTAATTATATCGCCATCCTCGTTTATTGCACTTTGAGGAATAATATGATCTACGCAGCCGCCTTTATTCACAACGTCTTCGCGGGTTAATGAGCAAAGGCAAATAGGACACTGAACTTCGGTGCTGTTTTTGTGTTTCGGATCACTAGAAATGAAGCTCTCATGGAAGACAGCAAAAACAGCTTCTGTTAATTTCATACGCGTGACAAAGGTGTTTAGTTTTGCTCCTTCAAAAACACCCGGTCGCACCAATCACCAAACCGTTCGCCGGAATTTCTTTCCTTCGCGAAACGCGCGAGCACGGGGCGAAGTTCCGTTTCCATATCGGGGTCTTTGACGACATCTTTCCAGACACGGTTGAGGCGTGTGCCGGAGGCGTTGCCGCCGAGCCAGACTTGATAGCGTCCCGGCGCTTTGCCGACGAACGCGATCTCCGCGATGTAAGGCCGCGCGCAACCGTTCGGGCAGCCGGTCGAGCGGATGATGATTTCCTCGCCGCCGAGGCCGAGGTCGGCGCAAACTTTTTCGATGCGGTCAATCAAGCCGGGCAGATAACGCTCGGATTCCGCGAGGCCGAGGCCGCAGGTCGGCAACGACGGGCAGGCCATCGAGGCGGCGTGCAAAATCGTTGCCTGATTTTCGGTTTTCACGGCGGCGGCGTTGAGCAGCGCGGTGATGGTGGCCTTGTCGGCGTCGCTCACGTTGGCGAGGATGACGTTTTGATTCGCGCTCAAACGAAATTCGATGTTTGGAAATTTTTCCGCAACCTGGCGCAACGCGGTTTTCTGCGCGTCCTTCACGCGGCCCATGTTGACGAACAGGCCGAGAAACCATGAGCCGTCCACGGCCTTCCGCCAGCCGAGCAAGTCCTGCATGGTCGTGAATTGGTAAAGCCGCGCGGGCGCGAGCGTGATGCCGGCGCGCTGGTTCACTTCGTCCTGCATGAATTTCACGCCGCGTTCGGCGACGACGTATTTGAGGCGGGCGTGCTTGCGGTCGGTGCGGTCGCCGAAGTCGCGATGGATCGTCAACACGGCTTTCGCCACGTCCACGAGTTTGTCAGGCGTGAAAAAGCCGATGACGTCGGCGAGTCGCGGATAAGTCTGCTCGTTGCCGTGACTGCGACCGAGTCCGCCGCCGACAGCGAGGTTGTAGCCGATGAGTTTGTCGTTCTCGACGATGGCGATGAAGCCGAGGCAGTTCGTGAAAATGTCGAGGTCGTTCGTCGGCGGAATGGCGAAGGCGATCTTGAATTTGCGCGGCAGATACGTTTTGCCGTAGAGCGGGTCAACGAAGTTTTTGTTCTCCGCCGCGTCGTTGTCGAGCTGCACGCCATCAATCCAGATAGAGTGATATGCCTTGGTCTGCGGCGCGAGCGCGAGCGCGACTTTGTGGCAATCGGCAAAAACCTGTTCGCGAGCCTTGGTGTAAGCTGGCGTGGGCGGGGCGAGGACGTTGCGGTTCACATCGCCGCACGCCGCGAGCGTGGAGAGCAGCGACTCGTTGATCTTCGCGACGAGCGGACGCAGCCCGCTCATCACGACGCCGTGGAACTGGATGCTTTGGCGCGTGGTGATGCGAAGCGTGTTGTTGCCGTAATCGGTCGCGAGTTGATCGAACACGCACCATTGCTTCGCGGTCATCACGCCGCCGGGAATTCTCCCGCGAATCATCATGATATATTTCTTGCCGGTCTTGCGGAGGTCGCGGTCGTCTTGCTGATACGAGCCGTGAAATTTCAGGAACTGATTGTCGTCATCGGAGAAGTGATCCGTGCCGCTGGCGATGGTGGACGCGATTGTACCTGCCAAGGTCGGGATTGCATCCTTGATGATTTCGTTGTGACTCAGTTTCGTCGGCGCTTCAGTGGTTGCCATAATTCACAACAGTATTTTACAAATGAAAGCCTCCTCGTCGAGAAGTCATTTCAGATACCCGACCAATTCAGTAAGGACTTCCCATTTCGCGACAAATCAAACGCGGGGGGAACGAACAACCCATCATGCACCCCAGATTTGTTTCACATGAGCAACGCCACTCTTGAGCAACTCAACCGGCATTGAAGGACTAAACTCAAACACCTTGATATGCCCGGGTCGGACAGAGGATTTGAGCGCGGAGAAATTCACAGTGCCAGTGCCGGGCGAACAATGATCGCGCGCTGGCGACTGTACGTCGTGAATGTGAAACCCCGCGAGCCGTTCACTTTGGGAGTCCAGGAACTGCGCGTGGTTGATGAAACCAAGGTTCTCCTTGATCTGCGCGTGACCGGTGTCGTGCCAGTAGGTCATGCACGGGCTTGATAGTTCGTGAAACAACAACTGGAAGTCCGGCTCGAACGGCAATTCCTCGAGCGCTTCCCGGTTTTCGCAACCGAGTCTGATGCCGCGCTTCTCGGCTTCGGGTACAATTTTTTTAAGTGACTCGTAAAGCCGCGCGATGAACGGCGCTTTCCTTGCTTCGCGTTTTTCGGAAACCTCGGCGCAAAGCTTTTGGTATTTCGGTGTGTCCTTTTGGCCTGCGCCAACCATCTCCTTGAGTTTTTCGGAATACTCCTTCATCTCCACGCTGCCCAAGTGGAGCACGACCATAGGCGCTTTGACGCGTTCCGCAAATTCAAGCGTCTTGAACGTGTGCTTGAGCGCGAGTTCGCGTTGGCGGGGTGATTCGTCGGAAAACAGATACAGGTTCGGCGCGGAGTGATTCACACCCATCGGCAGCGGACAAAAATTATGGAGTGTGGAGATTTTCATCTCCCCCGCATTAACCGCATCGAGAATTCCAGGAACAAGACTGATGCGGGTGCCATGGCTCAGTTCAGCGTATTCGAAGCCAAGGTCGCGAATCTCGCGCAACATGGCGCGGCCATCCGTGTGGCGATGAGAATTCCAGCAGGTCGAGAGGGAATACATTTTACGACGAAGCGGGTGTGGTTCAGTTCTTCATCACTTCAACAATCAACAACCGGATGCAGCCGTTATTACGACCGCACCCGGTTTGAGTCCATCCAGAAAAGGATCAAAGATCCGCGTAACGCGCTGTCAGCATGGCTGAGAAACGCGCGACTTTTTGCTTACGCCGGCGCTTTTCGCTGGGCTTTTCGTAATGCCGATGGCTGCGCACAATGCGCAGTGTGCCTTCGCGATCAATCTTTTTCTTCAGACGTCGCAAGGCCTTGTCCACAGGTTCGCCTTTTTTTAACTTAATCTCTGTCAAACCAATTCACTTCCTTTCCGGGGGGAGTCAGCCGGCGGTTGGCCGGGTGCTCGAAATGGGCGTGCAGGATAGTTTTTCCCGACGGCCAACGTCAATGCTTCATTTGGGACGAACAGATCGTAATCCAACGCGAATGAAGTAATTCCCTCTTACCCTTGAATGATCTCATCCAGCTTGAACCCGTCAATATCCGTGCGCAGTTGCAGCCAGAGCGGAAGGTGATCGGATAGCTGGTAGGTGAACTTCTCCTTGGTCATGCCGCCGGGAAACAAATCCTTGATGCGCTTTTCCTCAATGTAAAAATCCAGCACGCCACCCGCGTTGGTGAAGTTCTCCGGGTAGATCGCGTGATGCAGTATCTGATCGTAACGTTTGTCCTTCTCAAGGTTGCTGCCGAATTGCAGGCCGCGCAACGCACGGGGAATTTGCAGCCCGTGACTCGTGACAGCCTTGAACAGGGCGTCGTTCTGCGACGGAATGTTGAAGTCGCCCATCACGATGATGTCCTTGTCCTCGGCGGATTTTTCCTGCCGCTTCGCCTCGATCCAGTTGGCGAGCCGTTGGATTTCGTCCTGCCGCTTCACTTCGCTGTCGCCCCAGCGGATGTGCGTGGTGAGCACGACGAAATCGAAACTGCCGGACTTGAACGACGCCATGTAAGGCGCGCGCCAGAACGATTCCTCGCTGAGATATTCCGCGCCTTTCTTTTTGCGCGGCTCGTTGGCTTCGGCGGCAAGGCCGTTGAAGGTGACGGCTCGCTTGTCGTAGATGAAACCGAGCCGCTCACGATTGCCGCCAGCGTCCGGAATCATGTCGGAATAAACCGCACGCCAGTACGGGCCGAGAATTTTCAACACGCGTCCGAGATCAGTCAGATCATCGCGCAGTTCCACGATGCCGATAAGATCAAACTGCCCGAGTATCTCGGCAATGTAATGAACCGCCGCCTCGGAACGGCGCGCCTTGCCAAACTCGCGAATGTTCCAGCTTGCAATGTTGAGCGTCTCATCAATTTTCGATGACGGAATCTTCGCGGCGGCAATGCGCGCCTTGAGCGCGAGCAGGCCGGCGGCGATTTCTTTGGAAACTTTGCCGTGGTTCATTTTGGTGTCCGGGGTTTAGGGCTTGCGGAACTTGGGTCTGGCGTCTCGGGTCCGAGGGAAAGCTAGTGGTTGTGTGTGCGCAGGCAAGGAAGGAGTGTAATTCCCTGTCCAAAAGCGATGACTTCAATTCCTGGGATGGTTTTTGAATGCGCGAATTCTCCGTGCCGATGAGCGGGTTGGCCGCATTTTTTCTTTCGTTCAAAGGCCGTTCCGTGTTTCATCGGGATAAGGGACAAACCAACAACCGTCCCCGGAATCGAGGCAACATGAAAAACATTCTCATCGTCGTCCTGTTCATCGCCACCATCGCGTTCGGCACGCTTTATTTCGTCGAACACGGGCGGGCGTCCAAAACGTCAACACAACTCACCGAAGCCAGCAGCAAACTTGGAGAAGCTGAACGGCTGGTTCGCGAACAGCAGGAGTCCGTCGAGAAAGCAAGGTTCGCAGAGCAAAAGGCCGAAGTCTTGCAAAGCACACTCAAGGAAGCTTCGACAGCGGTGAACGAAAGCACCAAACAGGTCAAAGAGCTTGAGCAATCCCTCGCCACAGCCAAAACAAACAAAAGCTCCAATCCCCTGGCAGGGATGTTCAGCGACCCCAAGATGAAGGCCATGATCAAGAAGCAGTCCGAGGCGATGATGGGGCCGATGGTTGACAAGAGTTACAGCGCCTTCATCAAGGAACAAAACCTCTCTCCGGAACAATCCGCTGCGTTGAAGGATATCCTCAAAAAGAAAATGATGGCAGGCGCCGAGATGGGCATGTCCATGATGAGCGGTGATCTCGACGAAGCAAAACGCAAGGAAATAGCCGATCAAATCAAAACGGATACCGAGGCCGCGGACGCACAGATCAAGGAACTGCTCGGCGAAGACAACTATGCGGCTTTTGAGAAGTACGAAAAAAGCACGGGTGAACGCGTCGTCGTGGGCCAGTTCAAGGATCAACTCAGCGGCTCGGATAATCTTCTGACTGCTTCCCAAGAACAGCAACTCATCCAAGCAATGAATCAGGACCGGACAAACTTCAAATGGACGACTGATTACCAAAACAAGAAACCCGGGAGCGCTGACTATGCGCAGATGTTTACCGAGGATCGCGTGGACGCATACGAGCGGGAGAAGACGGAATTTGACAAGCAGTTCCTGGCGAAGGCCGCAGCCATCCTCACTCCCGAACAACTCAAATCGTTCGAGAGTTTCCAGGACACTCAGCGGCAGATGCAAATGGTGGGAATGAAAATGGCCGCACAAATGTTCGCGCCGAAGAAACAGTGACTTCCGGCGTTATTCTTACCGACATCCCACTGTGAGCTACGCACTTATTCACGGACTGATTCTGTATCTTGGTTTCGTCGCCTTCGTGGTTCTGCATGAATTTGCCCATGCATGGACGGCGGTGCGGTGCGGCGACGACACTCCACGACTTCAAGGCCGGCTCACGCTTGATCCCATCGCGCACATGGATTTGATCGGCACGTTGATTCTGCCGCTGGCGGTAACATTTTTCGCCGCACAAAGCGGCGGCTGGATGATGCTGGGCTGGGGCCGACCCGTGCAGGTGAATTTGGCCAACTTCAGAGTGAGACGTCGCGACGACATCCTTGTTTCTGTTGCCGGCCCAGTGATGAACGTCCTCACCGCCATCGCGGTGTTGATCATCATGAAAATCGTTCAAGTTGCCGCCGGTGTTTCCACAGAACAACTCAACACACCGCTTGATCTCGTTCGACTCAGCCTGTTCCTTTGCTTCTTCAACCTGCTCCCGATCCCGCCATTGGACGGCGGCCACATCGCGCGCAATTTTATCGGCATGAGTGACCAAGCATACGCCATGATGAGCCAATACAGCTTTCTGTTCCTGATTCTTATCCTACAGGTGCCGCACATTGGCGCGTTTGTGAGTTCGATCACCGGCAGCGCTCTCTCGCTTCTCGTGATACCATTTGGCTGGCATCTTGGATGACCACAGCGCTTCCGCTATTGGCAAACAGGCAGCGGTGGCGGCACTCGCGCCATCGCAGATGCAGCAGTCAAGTCTCCGGGTAAACATGACCGACGAACAATTTTCCAAGGCACGACATCAGATGGTTCGCGACCAACTGGCAGCGATCACCGACCAGCGCGTAATCAGGGCGATGCAAGCGGTACCACGCCACAGATTCGTTCCGGCGAATGTGCGGGAACTGGCTTACAACGACCGCGCGCTGCCCATCGGATTCGATCAAACGATCTCACAACCCTACGTTGTCGCGTTCATGACCGCGCATCTTCAAACAAAACCCTCGGACCGCATTTTGGAAATAGGAACAGGTTCGGGCTACCAGGCAGCAGTACTGGCGCAACTGGTCGCGCATGTTTACACAATCGAAATTAATTCTCCTCTGGCCGAACGCGCCAGGGAAACTGTGGAAAGTCTCGGACTCACGAACATCTCCGTTCGCAACGGGGACGGCTATCAAGGCT